>JANYLA010000143.1 GCA_025361485.1 Bacteroidales bacterium | reverse complement strand
AAAGACATTACACACGAAGGTTATTTAATTGAAAAAGTAGAAAATGGCATTAGTATCGATGATTTTAGAATTGGAGATTATTTAGTGCCAGAGTAGTATACTAAGATAGTTCCACCGCTCGTGCGGAATTGCATTCTCCGCTGCCTCGGCTCGGCGAAGTTTGCTTTCAGCGAACTCACTACGCTCGGTTGGCGCAGCGTAACTTCGTCGTAACTAAGCAGCGGTCTCCTGACCGCAAACAATACAGCTAAAGCCAATTACAACATTTTTGGCATAAGTTGTAACTTTATGGTAAGATCAAATAAGTTTTTGTATTTATAGAGCGGTCAGGAGACCGCAATTTAAACAAGCGTAGTCATGAGACTACGCTTAGCGGGGCACGGCGCGTTCAACCTCCGCCACACCTTCCCCGAAGTGCCGCAGGGCAGCACCAAAAACCTGATGGACTACTCCGATGGCCTAGCTTCGTTCGTCCGAGGCTGTAAGTAAATAAAACAACAATCATTGTGTTCGGCGTAGGTTAGCGGAGTGTACCTGCGTCGGTTTATTCTTGCAGGCTACGCCTGCATATTAAATCACGTTCTTTGAAATTCTACCATTTTTAACCACCTAATGTTCAGGCCCTGCTAAGCGTAGTTTCCAAACTACGCTTGGTTAAATAGCGGTCTTTGACCGCGCAAAAATCCGCTAATTATCTGCTGCAATTTTAGCAAATATTGCTAATTTAGTATCATGACAACAGGTTACCAAATAGCGGATCAGTCGGCATTGTACTACTTATCTTACTAGGGAAATATTATCCTTTAAATTAGAACAAATATTGAGTGTTAAACGTTAAATTTGTAAAAATTGCGGAAGTCATGAAAACCGTTAAGATCGTAGAGAAAAGAGATTACATTCACAGCCATTTGCACCAGACTGATGATAGCTTTATCGATGAGATGTACCAGAAGATACTCTCGACCATTGAGAAGAGTGACCCCGTTGTTGGATATGATGCATCGGGTAAGCCCATCCGGAGGACTCAACTCATCGCTGATATCAAAGAGGCCGAAGCCCAGATCGAGAGAGGGGAGTACGTCACCATGGAGGAGTTGATCAGGGAGTCTAAAACTTGGTAATGAAAAAGGCTAGGGTCATTATCTCCAACAAGGCTAGGGCATCCCTTCGAGGGTACATAGAATACCTAAAACGGGAGGTGTCCGTGGAAATCGCCGAGCATGTCAGGTATGGACTGCTGACCAAGTGTGAACAGTTGAAGGATTTTTCAGGGTACTCTAAGGAGCGATACCTAGCAGAAGAGCCGATTGAATACCGCTCAGTAACCCAATGGGATTACAATATAATTTATTCTGTTACGAAAGACGAGATCAGGATACTGAACATCATACATACCAGCAGGCATCCCAATAAACGTAAAGATATATAAACACACCTTCACCTCTGGTAAGCGTAGTTTATTCGCCTTTCGACTCATGAGTTCGCTACGCTAAGTAAGTTCTAACCACCGCTCGCGCGGAATTGCATTCCGTGCGCCACAATCAAAATTAGTGAAAAAGCTATGTCTTAGCAATCAAAGCATTTGTTTTTAAAAGTAAGCGTAAAGGAAATTATGAAATGTCACGGACTGCAACCGAGCTTGCGCGCTCGACCAAGTCAAGTCCGCGCCAGCTGGGGGAACGACGAAGTCATGAGACTTCGCCGAGCGGGGGTTTAGCAAAAACTTTTATTTTCAAAATTTTTGACGAAAAACGTCTAAAAGAAACAACCAATTCGCAACATCCTTTTTGCCCAAACGTATTACTAATACACTTGCGATAAATAGTGTGTAGAATGTTTAAAATGGTATTTACACAATCCATTTTAACAGAAAAGGGCGCCAACAACGCCCTTATCTTATTTAGGGGCTAGGGCAAAAAAAGGCGAAGTCATGTAGCTTCGCCGGATGTTGGTTTATGATAGTTTTTTTAGGGTTCGTTTTAGTTCACCTTCGAAAGGCTAAACTTAAGCTGGTAATTGCTCTTCATCTCTTTACACCATTCAAACATATCAACATCGTCGTCTTCGTAGTAGAACTGGACATTAACGCTTGAGCCACGATCCTGAATCTCCTCGGCTTGTTGAAATAGTTTGCATAGCGATTTGCCCGATGTGCAGTTTAAATAGGTTAGGTGAAAGGCAAGGGTAATTCCAACCGTTTTTTTAACCTTTATGAATTTATATAGCCATTTTTGAATGGGCTCGAGCAATTCGGAAGGATCACTTGAAATAAAGTTGCCTTTAAACAAGACTTCTCCAGAGATATTATTGCATGAAATTTCGGGGGTCTGCTTTGTGCCAGCGATAAATAAATCTTCGAGCACCATTACATCTTCAGCAATTCCACTGCTTACATCAACACCTATCATATCTTATGCTTAAGTTGATAACTCGACAAATATAATAATCGTTAAATACGATAATCCGTAAAAATATGGGAAAATGATTTTAAAGATTAATTCTATCACGCAAAAACATCATTTTGTCAATCAAAATCGACTGTTCGCAGAGAAATTATTTATTTCCCGAGTTTTTTATCTGCTGTAAAAGGTATGTTTTAAACTCGTAATCGGTTTGGTAGAATAAGAAAACCTTCTTAGGGGGAAGTACTTCTTTAAACTTTTCGTTGAACTCTATAAGAAGATCCGACTCCTGCTTCTGAAAGTTGATATACATATCGGCATACTTGGTAATTTCCTCGTTAGCCATCTGATTTATATTTTTTGAGCAGTGCTTCATCGCAGTACGCTTATTGTCGTATATCTGATTTTTTTGTCTCCAGTACTCATTGTAAACGGGCCAAAAATTTTCAGTTTCCTGTGATGTGAGGTTAAGCTTTTGATTAAAAAAAGCAATTTTTTCCTCTTTAAGTTTCTCTTCGCTTTTTTCCTGTTTGGGTTTACAAGCGATGAATATGAGGAAAAGTGAAATTGTAAGAAATAGTATTTTTTTACTGCTCATCACGGTTTAATTGTTCTTGATGGTTCTAATAGGGTCCCGTTTTCGATGTTATCGTTGAACAGGTAATCCATCAGCTCATCGTTGTTATGCTTCTTAATGGTGTCTTTTTTGGCATTGTTGTTAACCGCTTCGTAAAGCTGAATTTCATCAAATTCAGTTCCGCTCTCCTCCACCAATTTAATGTAGTCTCTTTCGAATAAGTTTAATTTGCTTGCCCGTTGTGAGTAGTAATAACCCGTTACCGCCAGCATAGCAAAAAAACAGATTCCTGCAGCAAGCGCAAGCTGTGTTCTAAGGGTAACGCCCCAGCTAACC
Organism: Bacteroidales bacterium; assembly: GCA_025361485.1. GTDB lineage: Bacteria > Bacteroidota > Bacteroidia > Bacteroidales > Tenuifilaceae > UBA8529. The sequence continues at coordinate 4,564 of JANYLA010000143.1, read as the reverse complement.
GAAAGTTCCTGAACCTCTTGTTTTGTGCATAATTCCTGAACCCTTGATGGTAATGAGTCAAAATAGCCTTCAGGAACCCTAAAGGGATTCTCCTTTCCGGTTTTGTTCAGCTTAGGTCCAATTGTTTCTAAATCGTTCATCTCTATTAATTCTCTTGTGATTATGACATTATCTCTTGAAAAGGGTTTAATCCTCTTCAAGAAATTTTTCAATTTTTTTTACTGCGTGATGATATGATGCTTTAAGCGCACCAACTGATGTGCCAAAAATTTCTGACATCGCCTCGTACTTCATCTCCTCAAAGTATTTCATGTTAAATACTAATCGTTGCTTTTCAGGTAGTCTGATAATCGCTTTTTGCAGCTTAACTTGCAGTTCATCACCATCAAAATAGGGGTCGGTTTCGATGGTATTCGATAGCTGTTGCTCTATATCTATGATTGGTAAAAAATACTTGGTTTTTTTTCGTTTGAGGAATGTTAGCGCTTCGTTGGTAGCTATCCTGTATAGCCAGGTATATAGCTGTGAGTCCTCACGGAAGTTTTGAAGCCCTCCCCATACTTTAAGAAAGGTGTTTTGTACAACATCGTCCGCATCATCATGATTGATAACGATTTTACGGATATGCCAGTACATCCTTTCCTGATACTTACGAACGATAAGGTTAAATGCATAGTTTTGCGTATCGCTTACGCGGTACATCTCAAGCAATTCCTTATCGCTGTAATCGTTCATTCTGATTTAAGAGTTCTACTTGCGAGCAATTGCTTTCTTAACAGCATCTACAATATTCGAGGCTTCAAGACCGAATTTCTTAAGTAGCTCCTCAGGTTTGCCACTTTCTCCAAAGCTGTCGTTAACAGCAACCATTTCGAGAGGACGTGGTAATTTGCGTGCAAGTAGCTGTGCAATGCTATCGCCTAAACCACCATTCATTAGGTGTTCCTCGGCTGAAACAACACAACCTGTTTTGGTAACTGATTTCAGGATTGCATCATCATCCAAAGGTTTGATGGTATGAATGTTGATCACCTCAGCGTGAATGCCTTGTTCTTCAAGTATTTCGGCAGCTTCTATTGCTTTCCAAAGCAAATGACCGGTTGCAAAAATACTTACATCCGAACCTTCAATCATGGTGATGGCTTTACCAATAATAAACGGCTCATCGGCAGGGGTGAAGTTTGGGACAACAGGTCGGCCAAAGCGTAGATAAACCGGACCCTCATAATCTGCAATAGCAAGAGTAGCCGCTTTGGTTTGGTTGTAATCTGCGGGGTTAATGACTACCATATTGGGTAGCATTTTCATTAACCCGATATCCTCCATAATTTGATGCGTTGCTCCATCCTCTCCAAGGGTAATGCCTGCATGCGAAGCGCAAATCTTAACATTTTTCTTAGAATAAGCTATGCTTTGACGAATTTGGTCGTAAACTCTTCCGGTTGCAAAGCTTGCAAAGGTTCCCGTAAATGGAATTTTTCCCCCAATGGTTAATCCTGCAGCAATTCCAATCATATTTGCTTCAGCAATACCAGTTTGAAAAAAGCGTTCTGGGAAGTCCTTTACAAAATCGTCCATCTTCAATGAGCCGATAAGATCGGCGCAAAGTGCAACAACATTAGGATTCTTCTTGCCAAGTTCATGAAGCCCTGCCCCAAATCCCGATCGGGTATCTTTATTTCCAGTTGAAACTATTTTTTTCATTTAATTGTCATTTTTGGAGAGATTTAATAAACTCTCTCATTAAAGCAAAATTGTAAATCGATATGATAAATCGGTTGTGATTCTTATCGATGGCTATTTATTGCGCTGCACTCTTTCGGTAGCCTCTTTCTTAATTAAACCTAGTATGATTAGCTCGGCACTAGCGTAATTAGTGGCTAAAGGAATATTGTTCATGTTACACGCCTCGAGAAGAAAGCGAATATCTTCGTGATGCTGCTGAACAACTTTATGGTCGCGAAGGAAAATGACGATATCAATTTCTTTGCTGCCAATCATATCAGTAATTTGGTTGTATCCACCGGAAACACCAGGGCTAAGGTGTTGACATTTTAATCCCTGTGATTCAATAAACTCAGCAGTTCTTCCAGTTGCTAAAAGGTTTACACCAGGAAGCCAATCGATATGCTCTTTTAAGAATCGAACCAATTCTGGTTTTTTAGCGTCGTGCGCTATTAGGGCAATGTTTTTCATTTCTAAATCTTTAAATACGATAATTAAAAATCACCGATTGTTGCAGGAAGTTGATCCATTGCACGTGCAAACTCATCATTGTTTGGTGCTTTGCCGTGCCATTTGTGGGTTCCCATCATAAAATCAACACCCATCCCCATCTCGGTTTTCATAAGTATTACAATAGGTTTGCCTTTTCCTGTTCTTGATTTTGCCTCGGCAAAACCTTTGACAACCTCTTCCATTACATTCCCGTTCATTTCAACTACATCCCAACCAAATGCTAACCATTTAGCTTTTAAATTGCCTAAGGAAAGTACCTGATCAACTGGGCCATCTATTTGTTGACCATTATAGTCAACGGTTGCAATGATGTTATCAACCTTTTTAGCTGCGGCATACATCACGGCCTCCCAAATCTGACCCTCTTGCAGCTCACCATCGCCATGTAAGGTGAAAACTAAATGGTTATCGCCATTCAGTTTTTTTGCTAAAGCCGTTCCACATGCAACCGATAATCCTTGTCCTAAAGAACCCGAAGCAATTCTAATGCCTGGAAGATGCTCGGCAGTGGTTGGATGCCCTTGCAAACGAGTATTTAGTATTCGGAATGTGCTTAGCTCGCTAATTTCGAAGAAACCCTTACGGGCCAACGCGCTATACCAAACTGCCGATAAATGACCGTTGGAAAGAAAAAACACATCTTCGCCAATGCCATTCATATTGAATTTATTTGGGTCAAGGCGGAGCGTGTCGAAATACAGTGCTGTGAAAAAATCTGCGCAACCAAGCGATCCTCCAGGATGTCCGCTTGCTGGTTTATGTATCATACGGATTACATCTCTTCGAATTTGAGATGCAATTGTTTTTAGGTTTTGAATATCAGCCATTTAAACTTAATTATAGATTAAAAATTTATTAAAAAATCCAATTTGCAAATGTAGTTGTAAATATTATAAAATATCACCCGGGTGTAAATAAAAACGCTGAGCCACGAAATGGATGTTTTTTGGAGTAAACGTAAGGTGAGAATCAATTTTCAAAAAAGATTTGGAAATTTCGGCTAACTTTGCCATCAAAATAAATATCAAAAGCAATGGGTTTACAGTGTGGTATTATAGGAATTACTAATGTTGGAAAGACAACCATTTTCAACTGTATGTCGAGCACAAAAGCTCAGGCAAGCAATTTTGCATTCAGCTCAAACAAATCGAATATCAGCATAGTTAATGTTCCTGATGCTAGGCTTTCCGTGCTTCAGAAATTCCAACCAACGGATAAATCGGTTCATACAACCGTTGAAATTGTTGATATCCCAGGTTTGGCAAAAGGAGCGAATAAGGGCGAAGGGATGGGCAATAGCTTTTTGAGCGATATCCGAAACTGCGATGCGCTTATCCATGTGCTTCGTTGTTTTGATGATGAAAACCTACCTCACGTTGATGGCTCGGTTAATCCTTTAAGGGATATTGAAAATATCAATTTTGAACTTCAGGTTAAGGATTTAGAATCGATAGACAAGAAGATTCATAGGTTTGAAAAAAATATAAAATTGGGTGATAAAGATGCTAAGCATGGCATCGAAGTACTGAAAGTATATAAAAGTCACCTAGAATCCATGCAAAGTGCAAGTACTGCACCTGTTATGGAAAGCGATAAAAGATTTATTGCTGATTTATCGCTACTCTCAATTAAACCGATAATTTATGTCTGCAATGTTGATGAAGCATCAGCAGTGAAGGGCAATAAATATGTTGATATGGTGAAGGAACAATTTAAGAATGAAAGTACCGAGATACTTATTATTGCTGGAAAAGTTGAAGCAGATATTGCCGAACTTGAAAGCGAAGAGGATCGTTCGGCATTTTTAAAAGATGTTGGTTTAACCGAGCCGGGCGTTAATAAGCTGATTCGTGCCGCTTATACCTTACTCGACCTTGAAACATTTTTCACTATTGGACAAAAGGAAAACAGAGCATGGACCATTAAAAAAGGAATGACTGCACCCCAAGCCGCTGGTGTTATCCACAGCGATTTGGAACGTGGATTTATCCGTGCTGAGGTTATAAAATATAACGACTTTATTACGCTTGGTTCAGAACATGCCTGCAAGGAGAAAGGTAAACTTCACGTTGAGGGGAAAACCTATATTGTTGATGACGGGGATATATTGCACATCCGATTTAATGTGTAATTAAATAGTTATAACTTTAGACCTGACAGGTTTTTAAAACCTGTCAGGTCTTTTTTTTAATCTCAGTTGGTTTAATTCCTCGAAGCTCTGCTTCGAAAAATAATATATTTTTGTTATGTGAGTGAATATTTACATAAAAGTCATAATGTAACAGTTTTGCTGTATCATTTTGTATGCCCTGCAAAATATAGGAGG
>JANYLA010000142.1 GCA_025361485.1 Bacteroidales bacterium | reverse complement strand
ACTAACATCATCATTTTTATAAATTTATTTTAAAAAATATATATGATAATAAGTGTTAATAATGTTAATAAACTAGGTTTTATTGATCTGGAAATAGATCCTAAATTAGACTTAACCCAAGTGATAAAAAAACTAAAGGTTGAGAAAAATGCAATTATTTTAGCACATTACTATCAAAACCCCGAAATACAAGATATCGCCGATTTTGTTGGTGATAGTTTAGCTTTATCTCAAAAAACTGTTGATATCAATGCTGATATTATAGTATTTGCTGGAGTCAAATTTATGGCTGAAACGGCAAAAATATTATCGCCAAGTAAAAAGGTTTTACTACCTGATATTAATGCTGGTTGTAGCTTAGCAGATTCATGTAAATTCGAAGATTTTAAACTTTTTATAGCTAAGTATCCTAATCATCAGGTTATAACTTATGTGAATACTACTGCCGAGATAAAGAGTTTATCCGATATTTGTTGTACGTCATCCAATGCTATTAAGATTGTAAATAGCTTACCAATTAATCAAGGTATAGTGTTTGCGCCAGATAAGAACTTAGGAAATTATATTAAGTGTATTACAGGTCGCAAAAATATGGTAATTTGGGATGGTGCCTGCCATGTTCATGAAGAGTTTTCGTTAGAAGCCATTTTAAAACTTAAAAGAGATAATCCAAAGGCAAAACTAATTGCTCATCCGGAGTGTAAAAAACCAATACTATTGATTTCTGATTTTATTGGTTCAACTGCAGAACTTTTGAATTTTTCAATTAAAGATGACTGTAATACCTATATTGTTGCTACTGAATCGGGTATTATTCATCAAATGAAAAAGGAGAACCCTAATAAGGTATTTATTTCTCCTGCACCTAAGGCATCAAATTGTGGATGTAGTGAATGTGTGTTCATGAAAATGATAACTTTAAAGAAAATATATTTAACATTAAAATATGAGTTACCTGAAATAGTGCTCGCTAAAGAATTAATGGATAGAGCCAGATTGCCAATTCAAAAAATGCTCGAAATTTCAAAATAGTATGCTTGACGATAATTTTTTAGAAAAAGATAAAATTGATTCTGATAAAGAACTCGAACAAAAAATAAGACCGATAGAGTTTGAAGAGTTCAGTGGTCAAAAAGATATTGTTGAAAATTTAAAGATTTTTGTAAAAGCAGCTAAAATCAGAAAAGAGGCTTTAGATCATGTGTTATTACATGGACCTCCCGGTTTGGGAAAAACCACTCTAGCTAACATAATTGCGAACGAATTAGGAGTATCGATTAAGACTACCTCTGGCCCTGTGCTTGAAAAACCTGGCGATTTAGCCGGAATTCTCACTAATTTGGAGACATCTGATGTTCTGTTTATCGATGAAATTCACCGACTTAGCCCTATTGTTGAAGAGTATTTATACTCTGCAATGGAGGATTATAAAATCGATATATTAATTGATAAAGGGCCAAGTTCACGATCAATTCAAATAGAATTGAATCCATTTACATTAATTGGAGCAACAACACGAAGTGGATTATTAACAAGTCCTCTTCGAGCGCGTTTCGGAATTAAGATGCTTTTGGAATATTACGATTCAGATACAATAAAGAGAATTTTAAAACGATCGGCAAGTATTCTAAATATTAAAATTACCGAAGAGGCTGCTACTGAAATTTCTTTAAGAAGTAGAGGCACACCTCGAATAGCTAATGCGCTTTTAAGAAGGGTTAGAGATTTTGCTCAAGTAAAGGGAAACAATACAGTTGATATCGAAATCTCTAAATATGCTTTAGACGCATTAAAGATTGATAAGAGGGGACTAGATGAAATGGATAATAGAATACTTAAAACTATCATTCATAAATTTAATGGAGGGCCTGTTGGAATAAACACTATTTCAACTGCGGTTAGTGAGGATGGTGGAACTATCGAAGAGGTTTATGAACCTTTTTTAATAAAAGAGGGATTTATCAATAGAACTCCACGTGGAAGAGAAGTTACAGCCTTAGCCTACAAGCATTTAGGATTAGATAAAAGAGAAGAGCAAGGAAAACTATTTTAAAAGGGATTTGATATTTTCTTTAACTCATTCTTATTTAGTATCTTAATTTTTTTACTTGCCATTAAAATAATATTTTCATTTTTTAAATCAGATAATAGTCTTATAACTGATTCAGTTGCAGTACCGACTATATTCGATAATTCGGACCTAGTTAGAGAAATTGTTAGGAAACCATCTGCATCTTTTCCAAAATTATCTTCAAGCATTAAAAGAACCTCGGCCAATCGCTCTCTTACAGTTTTTTGAGCAATATCTTTTATATAACTATTGGCCTGGTTTAATTCTTTGCATGTAAGTTGCATTAGAGAAAGAGCAAAATCGGAATTTTTCTTAACAAACGAAAACATGATGTTCGAAGGGATGAAACAAATTGAGGCATCTTCTAAAACTTCGGCAGTAGTGCAAGCAGGTTCGTTACTTAAAACAGATCTATAACCAGTAATATCTCCTTTTTGTGCAAATGCTATGATTTGTTCCTTACCATCTAACCCTGTTTTATAAATTTTTAGAATACCTGAATTTACGCAATAACAACCTAGTATTCTATTCCCTTCACGGTAAAGAACATCACCCTTTTTATAAACATTGATTGATTTATTCTGGTCAATATACTCTAAATCATCTGGTTTCAAAGTGTTGAAAATTGAAGATTTTGTGCTAGAGCAACCTTTGCAGAAATGTATAGGTTCATCCATTGCTTAACGCTATTTATTTGCTAAAGTAAAACAAAAATTTCTTACAGAAGTTTATATTTATGTTACGGAGGTTTAAAGATAATTTTTAAATATATTCAAAAAGCGAATATCATTCTCAAAATAAAGTCTTAAGTCTTTAACACCATATTTTAGCATTGCGATACGTTCAAGTCCCATACCAAAAGCATATCCAGAATATACTTTGCTGTCAATACCATTAAGTTCAAGAACAGTTGGATCAACCATTCCACAACCTAATATTTCCAACCAACCCGTATGTTTACAAACTGAGCAACCCTTTCCGCCACATAGTTTACAGCTTACATCCATTTCGGCCGAAGGTTCAGTAAATGGAAAGAATGAAGGACGTAGGCGTATGTTTGTATCGGGGCCGAAGAGCTCCCTCGAAAAGAATAGTAAAGTTTGTTTGAGATCAGCAAACGAAACCCCTTTATCAATATATAAACCCTCGACTTGATGGAAAATACAATGTGCTCTTGCTGAAATTGCCTCGTTGCGGAAAACTCTACCAGGGCAGATTACTCTGATAGGTAGTTTTTGAGTTTCCATTGTTCGCACCTGAACCGATGAAGTATGTGTTCTTAAAAGAATATCGGGATTTTTCTCAATAAAAAAGGTATCCTGCATGTCGCGAGCAGGATGTTCTTTCGGAAAGTTTAGCGCAGAGAATACATGCCAGTCATCTTCAATTTCAGGACCCTCTGATAATGAAAAGCCTAATTTTTGAAATATTGTAAATAGTTCATTCTTAACTAATGATATAGGATGGCGCGATCCCAATTCAATGAATTCTTGCTGTAGCGATAAATCTATTGATTCACTTTTGGGCGAAATATTTTTATAACTTATCTTCGAGTTTTCGATAAGTTCAATAGTTCTATTCTTAAGAATATTAATAAGTTGACCTATTTCCTTTTTATCTGAAGGAGGAACGTCTCTAAAATCATTTAATAATGCTGTAATTTGCCCTTTTTTACCAAGCATACTGATTCTAAATTGTTCAATCTCATCATTGTTTGATGGTGAAAAGCAATCTAATTCTTTATTTACCGCTTCTATCCTTTTCTTCATTGAATTATTTTTTTAAAACAGAAATACTAAATTTAACATCTTTAAGTGGTCTATCATTTTGGCCGGTATTTACTGCAGATAAAACATCAACGATATCCATCCCTTGAATTACTTCTCCAAATACAGTGTAGTTCCCATCTAGATGAGGAATACCTCCAACGGTGGTGTAAAATTTTCGTTGTTTTTCCGAAAGTTTAAATTTTGGTTGGTTAGCATATATAGAATCGAATGCTATACTTAGCTCTAATGCAAGAGAAATAGTATCAATTTTATTTTTTTGTAAAGACATTTTTTCCTCAAATAATTTTTTGTAGAGTTTAGATTTGTTTTTTGATTCTATTTTTATCTCCAAGGCATCAAGTTGTTGATTTGTATAAACCTTTCCAGTAACAATATAAAACTGAGATCCGGACGATTTTTTTTCAGGATTTACATCATCGCTCTCTCTTGCCATACCAACAGCACCCCGTTTATGAATTAGAGTATCAACGATTTCGGCATCTATTAAATAAGAAGGGCCACCATTTCCATAAAGCGAATCTGGTTTAGCGTTTTTTGTGGTAGGATCGCCTCCTTGAACTACGAAATGGTTAATTATACGATGAAAAATTTGACCATCAAAATACCCCGCTTCGCTTAGTTTAATAAAGTTATCGCGATGTTTAGGTGTTTCATTGTAAAGACGAATTACAATAACACCTTTATCTGTTAAAATCTTAATGTCTTGAGAATCCTCCTTATATTGGCTACAGGAAAAGAGGAGAAAAAATGAAGATGTTAATAATAATAGTTTTCTCATGGTAAATTAATCATTAGAAATTAATACCTCATTCTAAAATTCTTTATTTTCGCAAAAATAAACATCAAAGAATAATCTAAGTACAATATTAACACTTCTTTTAGTAAATCATTCATATTATTGAGAAACCAAATGAAGTTTATATTGACTTATGTAGGACTTTTCTAAAGAATAATATTTTAAGAATGGTTGTATGAAAGTTAAAATTGTTAATAAATCTAAACATGCTATTCCTGAGTATGCAACAAAGTTTAGCGCTGGTTTAGATATAAGAGCCAATCTACAAAGTAGTATTGTATTAAAACCGTTAGAAAGAAAACTTATTAGTACTGGTATTTATTTAGAAATTCCTGAAGGATTCGAAGCGCAAATTCGTCCTCGAAGTGGCTTGGCTCTTAAAAAAGGATTAACCATTTTAAATAGCCCCGGAACAATTGATTCTGATTATAGAGGAGAGATAGGAGTTATTTTAGTTAACTTAAGTAACATTGATGTAATTGTTGACGATGGAGAGAGAATTTGCCAAATGGTGTTTGCAAAGCATGAGCAAGTTTCACTTATAAATTCTGATTCAATTTCTGAAACCAAACGAGGTGATGGAGGTTTTGGGCACACAGGAGTTAAGTAATAGTTTTATGAGATATAATTCAAATAATTTAATTTTTAAATTCCTTGTGATTTCTTTCTTTGTGTTATTTGTTAATTTTTCTCTGCTAGCCCAACAATTAAACGAGTTAAAAGAAAAGAAAAAACAGATAGAGAAGGATATCGATAATATTACAGGTTTAATTACAAAGACAGAAAAGGAGTCAACAACCTCATTAACTAATATTAAGTTGACTAAAAAAAGAATTGATTTAAAGAATAGTCTTTTGAAACAAATCGATAACGAGACAGACGAAGTTAAAAGTAAAATTCAAATTAGAAAAAATACTATTGACAGTTTAGTAACTAGAATTAACTTTATAAAAGAAGAGTATAAAAGAATAATTATTTATTCACAGCATAGCAGTTTTAAAAATAATCTTTTATTACAAATATTTTCAGCCAAAGATTTTAACCAAGCTTATAAACGTTTAAAATTCTATCAGCAAGTATTAAGTTATAAACAACAAATAGTTGAGCAGTATAAAAAAAATATTAAGCAAATAAAGAATGAAACGGTTTTATTGAATGACAATGTTAATCAGTTAACAAGAAAGCAAATAGAAAAAGAAAAGGAAGTAAATGAGCTTAAAAAGGATGAGATAAATTATAAGAGAAAAATAGAAGTTTTATCACAAAAGAAGAAACAACTATTATCAGATTTGGAAGATCAAAAAAGAGTTACTACGAAATTAAATGAAGAAATTAGAAAGCTTATTGCCGAAGAAGCTCGAAAGGAGTTAGAAAATCAAAAAAAATCAAAGGGAAATAGCGTTAGTATACTATCTTTAAGTAATAATTTTAAAGACAATATTGGCAAATTCAACCTGCCTGTTCAAAATGGGATAATTACAGGTGTTTATGGAGAATCTTTTCATCCAATTCTAAAGGAGGTTAAGATTAAGAACAATGGTATTGACATTACAATTTCATCAAATTGTCAAGTTAATTCTATTTTTAAAGGAGAGGTTAGAAAAATTATTAGAATTCCTGGTTCTAACCTAGCAATTTTGGTTCGTCATGGAAATTATTTGAGTGTTTATTCTAATTTGAGCGTTGTAAACGTTGCTGTTGGACAAGAAATAAATTCATACCAAAAATTAGGTGAAATTAATTTGCAAAAAGGAGAAGAAACAGCAATTTTACATTTTGAACTTTGGAACGAAAATAAAACGGAAGATCCTCTTAAATGGTTCCAAAAGTGAAACTTAAAATTAATTTTATAAAGCGAAACTATTCTGTTGATAATTAAGTATAAATAATGAAAATTTATAACAGATAAATGAAAAGGAAAATCACAATAGAAAGCAAAGTCGAGAACATTTGCGCTATTGAAAAAATGATTGATGAAATTTCAGATGAAATTAAGATATCGTCAGATATTTATGGAAAAATATTAATTGCAACCATCGAAGCGGTAAATAATTCTATTGTTCATGGAAATGAGTTAAATCCTAGCAAAAAAGTTTATATTGAAATATTCTACGAAAAACCAAATCTTCATATTTATGTAACTGATGAGGGAAAAGGTTTCGATTTTACAAGAGTTCCCGATCCAACCACACCCGATAACATCGAAAATGTCTCAGGAAGAGGCGTATTTCTAATGAAGAAATTAGCTGATAATTTAATTTTTAACGATACCGGAACACAGGTTGAATTGATATTTAAGATTTAAAAACAGATGGCAATTCGATTTAGCAAGCAAAATGTAAAATTCAATCTTAAGAATAAAAGAAAAATTGTTAATTGGATAAAGGAGATTGCAGAGAGCCATAATATAACCACAGGAGAAATATCTATAATTTTTGTTAGCGATAGCGATATCCTAGAAATTAATAAGCAATATCTTAACCATAATTATTTTACAGATATTATCACCTTCGATTATTCTAGCAAGAGAACAATCGAAGGTGATATTTTTATTTCAGTGGATACCGTAAACACTAATTCGGTTATATTTAAATCAACTTTCAATGAAGAGATTTTAAGAGTTATTATTCATGGAGTTTTGCATTTAATAGGATTTAAGGATAAGAGTGACAAAGAACAAAAATCCATGAGAATGAACGAGGATTTAGCACTCGAAGTATTTCACAAAAGAAATGATAAATAGATACGATATAGTTGTTGTAGGAGGAGGACATGCTGGTTGCGAGGCCGCCGCCGCCGCTGCTAATTTAGGTTCCCAGGTTTTGTTAATTAGCATGGATTTAACAAAGCTTGCACAAATGAGCTGTAACCCTGCAATAGGAGGAGTTGGGAAGGGTCAAATTGTTAGAGAGATTGACGCGATCGGTGGTTATACTGGCAAGGTAACTGATTTGACCACAATCCATTTTCGAATGCTTAACACCTCAAAAGGTGCCGCAATGTGGAGTCCGAGAGCACAGTGTGATAGAATGATGTTTTCTGTAGAGTGGAGAAAACAACTTGAGAAAATTGATAATTTATTTCTTTTACAGGATGAGGTGATTAAACTCGATATTTCCAGAAATAAAGTTAAAGGCGTATTTACAAAAAGCGGAAATTATTTTGAAACCCAAGCAATAGTTTTAACCAATGGAACATTTTTAAATGGATTAATACATATTGGTAAAACAAGTTTTGAGGGTGGAAGGATTGGAGAATTACCATCAAAAGGGTTATCTGATCAGCTTAGAGAGATCGGTTTTGAGGTTGGAAGAATGAAAACAGGAACTCCTGCACGTATTGATGGACGCTCTGTAGATTTTTCTAAACTAATCGAGCAGAAAACGGATCAAAAAGGAAAATTCTCTTTTAATAAAGAGGTGAAAACATTATTAAACCAAAAAAGTTGTTTTATAGCTCATACAAATAAATATGTTCACGAGGAGTTGAAAAAGGGTTTTTCAGATTCGCCACTTTTTTCAGGAACAATTAAAGGAGTTGGCCCAAGATATTGCCCAAGTATTGAGGATAAAGTTCATACTTTTTGGCAAAAGGAGTCGCACCAACTCTTTCTTGAGCCCGATGGAGATTCTACATACGAGATGTATCTGAACGGATTTAGTTCATCCCTACCAATCGATATTCAAACCAATGCTCTAAAACTTATTGAGGGTTTCGAGAATGTTAGAATTTTACGACCAGGATATGCCATAGAGTACGACTATTTTCAACCCACACAGTTAACACATACCCTAGAATCGAAGATTGTACCTTATTTATATTTTGCTGGTCAGATAAATGGAACAACAGGATACGAGGAGGCTGCAGGACAAGGAATTATTGCTGGAATTAATGCTCATCTTAAGGTTCATGGAAAGCAAGAGTTAGTAATTAAGAGAGATGTTGGATATATTGGCGTAATGATAGATGATTTAGTTACCAAAGGTGTAGATGAACCTTATCGTGTATTTACTAGTCGTGCAGAATTCAGGATCTTAATAAGACAGGATAATGCAGATGAAAGGTTTACTCCTTTGGGATATAGTATTGGGTTAGTTTCAGAAGAAGAATTTTCTCGTTTTAATCATAAATACAGAAAAATTGTTGAGCTAACTACTCTTCTTACAACGTTAAGCGTTGAGCCCAATGACATAAATCCTTATTTAAAAAGCATTAATAGTTCTATGATAACTCAAAGAAAAAAACTTAAGGATATATTGTTAAGACCAGAAATATCACTCAAACACATGATTGTTTTTAATGCGTCACTAGAGAGTAAATTAATTTATATTGACGAAGACGAGATAATAGAAAATGCCGAAATCAAAATTAAATATCAGGGGTATATTGAAAAAGAAAAAATATTTGCAACCAAATACGATAAGTTTGAACATATAACCATAAACCCCGAATTTGATTATTCTCGTTTCGAGTCTTTGAGTACAGAGGCACGACAAAAACTCTCAAAAATAAAACCGAGAACAATAGGTGAGGCTCAGAGGATTCCTGGAGTTTCACCTAGCGATATAAATGTACTATTAGTATATTTTGGTAGATAGCTCCACGTGGAGCGATTGAATAATTGTTTGTTCCACGTGGAGCGAGATTCTATAAATCTCTATTTATCATATTAATAAATATTGTTGTTTTTTAAGAATGTTTAAATAATTACACGATGAGCGAAAAAAATATTATTGAAGGAATTATTTACGATCCGATTAAAAAGATAACAATTTCTGGAAGATTACTAATTGAAAAAGGACGAATTAAAGAGATTGAGCATGATGAAAGCGTTCTTGGGCCATTAATTTTACCCGGCTTTGTTGATTCCCATATTCATATTGAAAGTTCAATGCTTACACCGGTTGAGTTTTCAAGAGTGGCGAAAAGGCATGGAACAATTGCTGTTGTTGCAGATCCGCATGAGATAGCGAATGTCGCAGGAGTAGTTGGTATTGATTTTATGATCGATAATTCCAAAGATGCAGATATAAGATTTTTCTTTGGTGCCCCATCTTGTGTACCAGCTTCTCCCTTTGACGATTGTCATAAAGTATTGGATTCATTAGAGATAGAAAAGTTATTAAAACGTGATGATATTTATTTTCTCGGTGAGATGATGAATTTTCCCGGAGTAATTAACTACGATAAGGATATTATTAGAAAGATAGAGATAGCAAAACAATACAGAAAAAGAGTTGACGGACACGCACCAGGGTTGACAGGAGAAGAGATAAAAAAATACGTTAACGCAGGAATCAGTACCGATCATGAATGTTTTACACTGAATGAGGCTATTGAAAAAATATCATATGGCATGAGAGTTTTAATCCGCGAGGGTAGTGCAGCCAAAAATTTCACCTCACTTAATTCATTGATTAGTACGAAAACAAAAGATACAATGGTTTGTACTGATGATTGTCATCCAGAGGATCTTATTGTTAGCCATATAAATAGTTTAGTGAAACGATCTTTAGCGAATGGGCATAATATTTTTGATGTACTAGATGTTGTTTCTGTAAACCCAATAAAGCATTATAATTTAGATTTAGGCCTTCTCCAAATTGGCGATTCGGCAGACTTTATTGTTGTTGACAATATTGTTAACCTGAAGGTTTTAAATAATTATATTCAAGGGGTAGATGTTTTAGTAAATAGTAATACTGTAGCAGTATGTAATGAAAAGATTAGTTTAGATTATACATTTACCAAGGGCATTAATTTTTCAGATTTAAAACTAGTCTCGAAGACTAATTCAATTATGGCGATCCAGGTTATCGAAGGAGAACTGGTAACCGAAATGGTAGAATATAAGGTTAAAACCGATAATAAAACTGTTATTTCAGATACTGAGAATGATTTTTTAAAAATAGTTGTTGTAAATAGATATAAAGATAATCAAGTATCCGTGGGTTTTATAAAAGGATTTGGATTGAAAAAAGGAGCAATTGCAGAAAGTATTGCGCACGATAGCCATCATATCATTGCAGTAGGAGTTGACGATGAGAGTATTTATAAAGCAATCGAATATATTATCAATATAAAAGGCGGATTAGTTTACTACGACGGCAAAATTATTAATGGTTTATCGTTACCTATTTATGGATTAATGTCCAATGAACCAGCCGAAACGGTTGCTGAAAAATATACTACTATTAATTCTATTGTTAAAGAAGATGGATGTTTGCTTAAAGCACCATTTATGACTTTATCGTTTATGGCATTATCTGTTATTCCTAAATTAAAAATAACACCAAGAGGTATTTTTGATGTAATTAAGTTTAGTTTCATCGATCAGTTCATATAATGGAATCGAGGGAAAGATTGAAAGATAAAATTGAGTTAATACCTGATAAATATGGTGTTTATCAGTTCTATAATAAGGAGAACGAATTGCTTTATGTTGGAAAAGCAAAAAAGTTAAAAAAAAGGGTTCAGTCATACTTTTTTCAAAACGATACCCACAGCCGAAAGGTTAAGGTCTTAGTAAGCAAGATTTACGATATTAAATATATTCTTGTTGAAACAGAATCAGATGCATTACTGCTTGAAAACAACCTCATAAAGAAGTATCAACCGCGCTACAATATTCTTTTAAAAGACGACAAAACCTACCCTTGGATTTGTATTAAGAACGAGACGTTTCCTCGTGTCGTTTCAACGAGGAAGCATGAAAATGATGGTAGTGTTTATTTTGGACCATATACCTCTGGTTTGTTAGTAAAAACAATTCTCGATCTCGTAAAAAAGTTATACCCATTAAGGAGTTGTAATCTGAATCTTGATCAAAAGAACATTGCTCTAAATAAGTATAAACCGTGTCTAGAGTATCAAATCGGAAATTGTTTGGCTCCTTGCATTGGGAATCAAGACAAAGTTGATTACGACAAGAATATTTTAGAAATTCAGAATATATTAAAGGGTAATTTATCTACTGCTCAAGCTTGGCTTAATGTTAGTATGAAGAAAGCTGCCCGAGAATATAAATTTGAGCAAGCACAATTTTATAAATCTAAGCTTGAAATACTGAAAAAATATCAAAGTAAATCTACAATTGTTAGTAACAAAGTAACTAATATAGATATATTTAACATCATTGACAAGTCTAGTTATGCTGTTGTTAATTTTTTAAAGGTTATTCGTGGTTCAATTATCCAAACGTATACACTCGAACTCAAGAAAAATCTTATGGAAACAACGGAGGAGCTATTAGGAATAGCAATTACTGAAATTAGAGAAAGAGTTAATAGCAAAGAGAAGAATATTGTGGTTCCAATTAAACCTGATTTTTTAATAGAAGGATGTAGTTATACCATTCCCAAACAGGGCGATAAGGCTAAATTGTTAGAGTTGAGTTATAGAAATTGTATGGCGCATTCTTATGAAATTGAAAAAAGAATAGAAGCCCAAAACCCGATGGATAAAGCCAATCGAGTACTTTTGACCATTAAGGATGATTTAAATATGAGCGAACTACCTACTCATATTGAATGCTTCGACAATTCAAATTTACAAGGAACCAATCCAGTTTCGTCGTGTGTTGTTTTCAGGAATGCAAAACCATCAAAGCGCGATTATAGGCATTTTAACGTTAAAACAGTAATAGGATCTGATGATTTTGCCACGATGGAAGAGGTTGTTTACCGAAGATATAAAAGACTTCTTGATGAAAACCAATCACTTCCACAACTTGTAGTTATTGATGGTGGTAAGGGTCAGCTCAATTCAGCAGCAGTGAGTTTAGCAAAATTGGGAATTATTAACAAGATTAAGTTAATTGGTATTGCTAAACGTCTGGAGGAGATATTTAGCGTTGGTGATCCTGTTCCATTATACCTTGATAAAAACTCGACGACTTTAAAAGTTATTCAAAATATTAGAAACGAAGCTCATCGATTTGGTATTAAGCATCATAAGTTAAAAAGAAGTAAAATAAGTATTAAATCAGAACTAGACAAAATTGTAGGAATTGGAGATATCACTAAGCAAATACTTTTTTCTGAGTATAAGTCGTTAGAAAAAATAACTCAGGCAAAACAGGAGGAATTAGAAAAATTAATAGGTAAAGCCAAAACAGATTCACTCCTTGGCTATTTTAAAAAGAAATAATCAATATTTTTATGGTTTCAAACTAATCATAATGAGCAAAGAATTTAAGTTTTCAAAATATTATTATCAAGATACTCTTGTGTTTACCAAGAATAATACTGATACATCAGGTTACTCCACAAATATAACTCCTGTAATTAAACATCAACCTTTTCTAACGGAGTTTAAACTAAAGACAGCCAAAGAGAACAAAGGCACAAATCAAATTATCGATTCAATAATTAAAAGACCAGAATTTATTAGTATTGACTATAACGAAAAGACACTGATAAATAATTATAAAGACTATTCAATTCGTAATTCAATAAATGATAGTAATTGTTATTTAGTTTATAAAAAGAATTATAAAGTTAACATTTCAAATATTTTTGTAGAAAAAAAAGAAAATAACAAGCATGTAGAGAGAGATTATGTTATTAAAGAAAAACAAGCAACAAATAGTGATTGGACTATCATTCCAATTGTATTAGGTTTGTTTTTACTTGCTAGTATTATTGTAAGGTATAGTAAATACTTAGGCATTTTATTAGAAAACGTAATTTATCGTTATTCGACCAATAAGATTCAGAATGAAAAAAACAGTCAATTTAAAAGGCTAACACTATTATTGGATATTCTTTTTGTAATATCATTTTCTCTTGCAGTTGATCAGATAGTTAAAGGATTAGGTATATATACTCCGCCTGATAATTTTCAATTCATTGTGTTTGCCGCTATAAGTTTTATTGTAATATCACTTTGGTTATTCCGTTTAATTGTTTTCAAGCTTTCGGCTTTATTTTCGAACCATAAAGTTTTCTTTAATGATTTAATAAATAGCGCCTCTATTTATTCAAGAACGTTAGGTGTTTTTCTCCTACCAATGGTGTTTTTGATTACATACTCAACAGGATCATTTAACACAATCATTATATATTTATCAATTTTTATCATGCTTATTATGCTGATATTAAGGACAGTAAGTATATTTAAAGCTTTTATTGTTAAGGGATTTTCTATTTTCTATTTCATTTTGTACCTTTGTGCCCTTGAAATAGTACCTCTTTTGATTATATGGAAAGAGGTGAAATCAAGATAAACTAAGGGTGTTGAATTAAAAAACAGGGTCTTGAAAATAAAAAAAATCTTAGTTTCTCAGCCAGAACCTCAGAGCGAAAAATCACCATATTTGGAGTTGGCTCAAAAGCACAACCTCAAATTTGATTTTAGGCCATTTATTATAATCGAAGGGGTCGCTTCTAAGGATTTTAGGCAGCAGAAGGTAGATATATTGGAACACACAGCTGTTGTGTTTACGAGTAAAACAGCGATAGATCATTTCTTTCGAATTTGCGAGGAGATGAGAGTTACTGTACCCGAAGCGCTTAAATATTTCTGTATAACCGAATCGGTTGCACTATATCTTCAGAAATATATAGTTTATCGTAAGCGTAAGATATTTTACGGAAATAATACATTTCAGGATTTGATGGAGGTAATCAATAAACACAAGGAGGAGAAGTTTTTAGTTCCTCTTTCTGATGTTCACAAACCCGAAATTCCCAAAACACTCGACAAAGCAAAACTAAAGTATAACAAAGTTATTCTATATAAGACAATTAGTAGTAATTTGACCGATCTTGGTCAGATGACTTATGATATGCTAGTTTTTTATAGTCCCAATGAAATAAAATCTTTATTCGATAATTTTCCAACTTTCGAACAGGGAGAAATTAAAGTAGCCGCTTTTGGACCAACAACAGCAAAAGCTGTTAAGGATGGCGGATTAAGGTTAGATATTCAAGCTCCAACAACCACTTGCCCAAGCATGACTCAAGCAATAGAGGAGTTTATAAAGAAACACAATAAGGACAATAAATAAGTGAAAGGGGGTTTAAACCCCCTTTTTTTATCATGAGATTCTTTTTTAAAAAAAACGAAAAACTTACCTCTGAAAATGAGATCGAACGACTTTTTAAAAGCGGAAAAAGTAGTTTTATTTATCCTATTAAGTTATTATTCGTTTCAAATACCTGTCAACCAATAGAATGTAAAGTTTTGGTAACTGCATCAAAGCGTTATTTAAAGAATGCAGTAGATAGAAATATTGTAAAGAGAAGACTCCGAGAGGCTTATAGATTAAATTCTATTAACATAAAAAAATTGTTAGTGGAAAAAAACTTAAGTGCAAGTGTTGCATTTGTTTATACTTCTAGTAAAATTATTGCCTATGAAAAAATTGAGGCAATAATGATTAAGCATCTTATGAATATTGAAAATATAATTGAAAAGAGTGAAAAAGATAGTTGAACATGTTTTTATCGTTTTAAAAAAAGCAGCTATTATTATTCCTATAGTACTAGTTAAGATTTACCAATATACCATATCCCCTTTTTTTCCAAGCAGCTGTAGATTTTATCCCTCATGTTCTGAATACTCTTTGCAGGCCTTCAAAAAGTATGGCTTCTTTAAAGGGTTTTGGCTAACCATAAATAGGTTAAGAAGATGTCATCCTTGGGGAGGACATGGAATAGATCCTGTTCCTTAGAGCATGAAGGACTAAGTTTTTGGTAAAACAATCCTGAAAGAAGTTCCTTTGTTTAATTCGGAGAAGTTAATGAAGATCTTACCATTATGATATTCCTGAATAATTCTCCTAGAAAGTGTTAATCCTAATCCCCAACCTCTTGATTTTGTTGAATATCCTGCTTCAAATACTTTTTTGTGCTTCGATTTATGTATTCCCTTTCCGTTATCGGTTATATCAATATATACAACCTGAATATTATCCTCAATATTGAACAGAATTTCACCTTCGCCCTGTATTGCATCCACAGCATTTCTAACAATATTTTCAATTACCCACTCAATAAGTATTGGATTTATTGAAATGAAAATAGTTTGTGTTTCATCGTAACGCTTTGAGAAAACAATTTTACTTGACACCCTGCTTTTTAGGTAATCGCTTGATTTATTGATTATATCAACGATATTTAGTTGTTCAAGGGCAGGGGTGGAGCCGATTTTAGAGAATCGATCAGCTATTTTTTCAAGTCGCAAAATATCTTTTTCAAGTTCAATGGCAACCGTGGAGCCATCACCACCCTCCTTAAGAATCTCAAGGCAGGCAAGTAGCGAAGATGTAGGTGTTCCAAGTTGATGAGCAGTCTCTTTTGCAAGTCCAATCCAAATTCTGTTCTGTTCAGCTCTTCGCGCCTGGCTAAAAGCAAAATAGGTGATAATGAGGAAAATAATGATTATTGCAATTAAAAAGTATGGATAGTATGTTAATCGAATAAGCGTTATGCTGTCTTTAAAATAGATGTAATTTTTTTTACCGTCGAGGAGGGTTACTAAAATTGGCTCATGTGAACTTTTCATTTTTTCAAGAACTTTAGCCGCTTTTTTTGGGGTATCGATAATAGAGAAAGGTACATTACGGTAGGAAAGGATGCTGTCCTTTTCATCGGTTAGGATTACCGGAACCGTCGTATTATTTTGGATAACTTCAAATACAAAAGAGATGTCTTTGTTTGTATTCTCAAGATCCGAGAGTTGTTTCATTCCCTCAGCCCAAAGTTCAATTTTTTTTCGTTCTTCAACGGAAAGTTCTTTTACAAGCTTATTGGTAAATAATAAAGATGAGAAAATCAATCCCGCTATTAGGATTATTATCACATTCCATCGAAGTTTATTATATTTTATTTTCACAACTATACACTTATTGATTATGAACTTTTGTAGAATCTAACTCATCCCATTGAATCTTAAATGGTTTTTTTTGATTTTTATTGTGAGAAGAATCAATTTTATTTAGTTCTTTCATTGATGCTGAGTCTTTTAGAACCAAGCCTTTTTTCTTTGTGCGGGAGAACTCCTCTTTGATTATACTTTTTATTAAAAAGCCCTCTCTGTTTAGATTGCTTTTAAATTGGTCAATCGAACTTTTTTTATCAAAACCAACTTTATAGGATTCATTGTTTCCGTATATATTTAAGAATAGGTTCAATCCATTTTTATTATCATTCTCATATTCTGAATTATATGACTTATTTGACAGAAATTTTTTAGCTAATATTTCTTTTAAGTTTAATTTTACCCAATACTTGAACTCACCATCAAAACCATGTTTACCCGAAATTTGAAAGTTTAACGCATTCGAGGCAATATCCATAGAAGGTATCCTAATAACTCCATTTTCAATGTCAATTTTGTTCTGAATAGTCTTAAAACGGAAAGAATCTATTTCGCTGATGTTGAGAAACCCGGACAATTTTTTCAACTGACTTAGACCTGAAAGTTTTCCGTTTTCAATAATAATATTAGATACCATTTTAATGGAGGAGGCGTCAATTTTACTGTCAATTAGGATTCTATACGATATATCAACCTTTCCAGAAAGAGAACCGCTGATATTTTTTGCTGTAATAGTCGTTTGTCCAAAGTTTTTGAAATCGTTAAATAGCTTTTGTATATCAAGACCCTGACCGATTATGGATAAACTATTAGGATGATGATTCGAATATGAAAAGGTTCCTGTAATTTGTCCCTTAAATGCCCTAAGTTTAAAATAGTCTGAATTATACTTTCCATCTTTATTGATAAGCTTAATTTCTAAATTATCAACATCTAAGCCTTTGTACTTCAGAGAATTGATTCTGGCGTTTAATTCAAAGTTAATTGAGTTTTTTGAGTCATTACTTTTAATCATAAGAACGGAATCCAGGTTTAGCCTATCCATTTCAATAAATATTTTAGGTGTTGGCTTGGCTCCTTGAAAAGCGATATTCCAAAATCCGGGAAGCACAAGATTTCCTTTAAATTCCTTATTGAATAGGAAACCTTTTCCATCGAAGTTTAAAACATCATCATTTAGTTTTAAAGTCCCGGAAATAGAGTTAAGATAATCGATGCTTTTAATTGCAATATTTGATAAAGTGAGTTCTGACTCTAATTTATTTATTTTTAAAGTTCTGTAATCAAGTTTATTAATATTATCTATTTTAACTAAGGCTTTAATTTTTCCGTTTATTTTTCCGTTAATATTGAGTTCATCATCTAAAAACATTTCTCCAAGGTTTGTAATTTTAGTATCAATAAGAACTGAGGGGTGAGGAAAATTTTTAATTTTCAACGATCCAATCAATTCAAAACCATTATAATGAATCAAAAAGCGCTCAATATCGGAGTGGTTTTGTTTAAAATCATTCGTAATAGTTGTTATGCCTTTAAGCCCTAAAATAGAAAGGTTCTTATATCCCTCAATGTTTATATTATCAAGGTTGTACTTTAGAGTTAGTTTTTGAGATTTTGAAACTCCAAAATTGATGCTATAAAAGGACTCAAATGATATACTGCCTTTGTTTAGAGGTATGTTTATGCCTTTAAGTAGTTCTTTACAAAAGGATTTAGCTGAAATTTTTTCGACAGTTGTTTTTATTTGTAAATAATCATTGTTTGTATTGTAGAGAAAAGAAAACCCAATACCAATCGTTCCTTTACTTAATTTTCCGTTGTCCGAAAAGTAGGTGTGGTTCAGTTCTTTTATTGTTGAGGAAATTTTAATAAAGTCGTTGGTTTTAAAACGTAATTCGTTTAAACGTCCAACAAGATGATTGACATTTAGATTTAGTTCAACCGAAAGAGAATTCGGAAGAAATGAACCTGAGAGGGAAGATTCTTTGGTGTAAATATTAAGGTTAATAGAGTTTTCATAGCAATATGATATTTTGCATCTATTAATTTTAATATTTTTTGTTTCAACGAGGTAACTTGTATTCTGACTTTCAATATTACTGCTTTTGAAAAGGGTGTCGAGCAATTCACTTTTTATGCTGATTGAACCATCCGATATGATAATTTCGGGAAATTCATAAATGCTTCTAAAAAGGTTAATGGTGTTAATTTTGAAACATAAATTCTTCGAATGTAAAAGGGTATCTTTCTTATTATGCATTGAATAAAAAATTTTCGCATCATCTAGATTAAACGAACCATAAGGAAAGTATTTAAGAATTGAGAAATGAATTTCTTCAAAATCAATATTAATGTTGGTTTTATCTATAATTTTAATTTTGAATGCACGAACCAAACGGTCTTCATAAACTTTAAAGAATAGAAGAATTGTTAAGAAAAGAGCTAAAATTATTGATGAAAACACAAAAATGAACTTTTTCATATTAACAATCTTTAATAGAGATATTGAATACAAAGGTGTTTTGAAACCACTTTTTAATCAAATCTTTTTACTTTTACGTAGTTTCAAACGAAATGATAATGAATAAAAAAACAAAGATATCGATACTTATTTTCTTTTTGGTTTCTTGTTTAAGCAATATAAGTAATGGTCAGAATATCGACTCTTTAAATATTAAACTTGATTACGAAAAAGATACTGTTCAAAAGATAGAACTTTATACCAAAGTTGCTAATGTCTATTTAAACAAAGAACGAAACAACAAAGAAGCAGAAAAATATTTTCTTGAAGCAAAAAAACTTGCCGATATTCAATCCAAAGTATCTCTCAAAATAAAAGCGAGAAACGAACTCGGAGTTTTTTATCGTAACCAATCACGGTATTCCGAATCCTTGGTTTTACATAATGAATCACTTGCTTTTGCAACTCAAATAGGTGATATAAAATCTATTGCTATCTCTTCTAATAACATTGGAGTTGTATATCGTCGATTAGACGATCCATCTAGGGCAATAGAGTACCATTTAAAAGCGCTAAAATTTTCAGAGGAAGCAAAAGACACATACAGCAACTCCGTTGCCCTTAATAGTCTTGGAAATATTTTTTTAGTAAACGGTAATTTTGAGCAGGCACTATCGTATTTTTTTAAAGCACTTGAGTTATCAAAGGGGCAAAACAACTTGCTTGGAATTGCTATTAATTATAACAATATTGGTGAGGTATACGAGTTTTCTGAAAACTATGAAAAGGCCAAGGAGTATTATACAAAATCTTTAGATATTAATAGGAAGTTAAATAACGAAAAAGGAATAGCGATAGGCTTAAATTCTATTGGGAAAACACTTCTTTTTACCGGCTTTCCAAAAACTGCATATAAGTATTTTACCGAAGCATCAATTATTGATAAGAAAATTGGTGACAAACATTTTATAACCGAAAGTTATGTTAATCTCGGAAGAGCATTAGTATTGCTAAAAAGCTACGATGAGGCTAAAGAGTGTTTAAATCAAGCCATAAAAATTGCAGAGGAAATAAAGTATAAATATTATTTACAAATTGCTAATGCTGAGCTAAGTAAAATATATTCTGATTACAAGGATTTTGATCGCGCCTTGGAATACTATAAAAAATCAATGCTTTATAAGGATAGCGTTCTTAACGAAAAGTCAACAAAGCAGATTGCA
Organism: Bacteroidales bacterium; assembly: GCA_025361485.1. GTDB lineage: Bacteria > Bacteroidota > Bacteroidia > Bacteroidales > Tenuifilaceae > UBA8529. The sequence continues at coordinate 35,038 of JANYLA010000142.1, read as the reverse complement.
ACCCTACAAATGCTTTTTGAAACAGAGAAGAAAGAAAAAGAAAATCAAATTCTAAAACAAAAACAAGAAATTAATGATAAAGAGAGTAAACGCCAAAAATATTTTATCTACACATTACTGCTTGGTCTTTTTTTTAGCCTTGTCTTAATAGTCGTTGTATACCTTGCTCTGCTCTCAAAACGTCGAGCAAACAAACTTCTCTTTATAAAGAATGAAGAAATTGAAGATCAAAACCATAAGATAGAGCAGCAGAAGCACAATATCGAGGTGAAAAATAGAAATATTGAAGAAGCCTATCAAATTATTGAAAGTTACATCGGAAAAATTACTGACAGTATTCGTTACGCAGAGCAGATTCAAAAATCAATATTGCCCGATATAAATGCGCTTAAAACCATTCTGACCGATACTTTCACATTCTATAAGCCTAAAGATATCGTTAGCGGAGATTTTTATTGGTATTCTGTTCGGGGTGATAAAGTTTTTATAGCACTTGCTGATTGTACTGGTCATGGAGTACCCGGAGCATTCATGAGTATTATTGGTATCGATCTACTTAATCAAATTGTTATACATCAAGGCTGTGAGGAACCCGATAAAATACTTTCATTCCTGAATAAGGAGTTACGAGAAAAGTTGAGAAAAGGGAAGGAGGAGCTGATTCTGAAGGATAGCATGGATATTGCACTTTGTATTATCGATAGAAATACTCGAGAGATTAGTTATTCCGGAGCTTTAATCCCGTTATTTATTGTTAGTAATGGTGAAGTATCCGAAATTAAACCGAACTATACTTCATTGGGAGCATCTAATCGCATTTTTAATAAAGAGTTCCGGATTCATAATTTTACTCTTAATCCCGATAGCTGGCTTTATCTATCAACCGATGGTTATTTCGATCAGTTTGGAGGTGAGTTTAATAAAAAGTTTATGAGAACTCGTTTTGTGGAATTTCTATTAAAGATCAATCAACTATCAGCAAGCGCTCAATGCGATGAGATGGAAAACCAACTCAATATATGGATGGGAGAACACGAACAGCTTGACGATGTTTTAGTTTGGGGTATAAAAGTATAATGGGCATTAGCAATTAATTAAAGATATAGCCAGAAAACAAATAATGCAGAATTCCGAAGAAATCAAGAAACTAAAGTATAGCATCATATTGCCTCTTTTCTTCGTGTTTTTGTTGTGGATAGTTAAAATTATTGATGTAAGTGAGCAGCTTCACCTATTCTATTATGGAGTTTTTCCACGCGAAATAAAAGGTTTGTTGGGTATTTTACTTTCACCATTAATCCACTCTGATTTTACACATCTTATTTCAAATAGTTTTCCAATAGTCGTTCTTGGAACAGGAATAATCTATTTCTATCGTGAACTTGCATATCGAGTTATTGGTTTTGTCTGGCTGCTCAGCGGTATTTGTGTATGGTTGTGCGCAAGAGATAGCTACCATATTGGTGCCAGTGGCTTGATTTATGGATTAGCCTCTTTCCTTTTTCTCAGCGGTTTAATTAGAAAAGATGTTCGATTAGCATCAATCTCTCTCCTGGTTGTTTTTCTTTATGGTGGATTGGTTTGGGGAGTACTCCCTATTTTTCCTCATATTTCGTGGGAATACCATTTGTTTGGTGGAATAAGCGGTTTTATTGCTGCCGTAAAGTATCGAAACAGAGGGCCTGAAAGGATTATTTGGTCGTGGGAGAACGAGAATGACACGATAGAAGAAGATATTGAAGATGAATTAAACGAGAAAACGATAGAATAAAAAATCCTTTTTTTATATTTGCTCCCACCATCGGAGATTTATTAACAACTTAAAATATTTGAAATGGCAAAGTATAATGAAAATGAACTAACCTCCAATAATATAAATCTTATTGGACAAGGTACCGAAATCACTGGCGATATAAGCTGTAGCGGCGATCTAAGGATTGATGGTATTCTAACTGGAAATATTTCATCTAAAGGAAAAGTTGTAATCGGAGAAACAGGAAAGATAAAAGGTGAAATTACCTGTAAGAATTCTGATATTTCAGGAGTTATAGAAGGAAAAATTAGCGTTGCCGAACTTTTAGCATTAAAGGCAACAGCAAAAATTCATGGAGATATTACTACAAGTAAACTTGCTATAGAACCGGGGTCTCGTTTTACTGGATATTGCAACATGTCTGCCGAAACAGAAAAGGAATTAGAACAGTAATCTTCTTGTTAAAAGACAATAAACCGAATGTTATATAAACAATTCATATTCAAAACAAGTTTATTAGTATTAATTACTAGCGCAATATGTTTTGTGGTTTTTCATTTTTTTTACCCTCAACGGTTAATTGTTCTATATCCGCTATTACCTGTTGTTTTTGGAATTGTAAATATTCTAATCTTTTACTCCCTATCCTTAGTTAAGGACTCTTCCTTATCTAAGTTCTCAACTCGGTATTTGCTTTGTACAACGATTAAATTATTAAGTAGTTTAACTTTTATAATTGTTTTTCTTCTGGTTAAAAAAGAAGAAGTAATACTATTTTTGGCTGCGTTCTTAAGTGTTTACTTTATCTTTCTTTTTCATGAAATAGTTAGTATTCTCAATTTTTTCAAGAAAAAAGAAAAAAGTGAAACCACGCACGCCAAAACTTAATAACTTTATGCGAAATTTTTTGAAGGTGAGACGAAGTATATTCATAGGCCTTTTTCTTTTAGCCGCTATCAATCTTGGTAGTTATCAGAAAGTGTTTGCGTCAACTCAAGAGGAGAAAAAAGATAGTACACATCAAGAAGTAGCGAAGGAGAAATTCAATACTGTAGATTTTATCTTTGAACATATCGGCGATTCTTACGAATGGCACGTAGTTACTATTGGGCATAATCATATCTCCATTCCACTACCGATAATACTTTATAGTGAACAGAAAGGACTTAATATTTTTCTTTCAAGTAAGTTTCATCATGGTGCTGAATCTTTCAAAGGTTTTAAGTGGGAGCGCGAAGGAAAATACAAAGGAAAAATTGTTGAACTGAATGAAAGAGGAGAGATACTAGAAGAGAATCCACTTCCTTGGAATTTTTCAATTACAAAACTTGTACTATCGATACTTATCTCGTCATTATTGCTTTGCTTTATTTTTATCGGCATTGCCCGAAAATACAAAACGAATATTGACAAAGCGCCCACAGGCATTCAAAACTTTTTTGAACCGATTATTCTCTTTGTCGTTAACGATATAGCAATACCATCGATAGGCCAAAAGAAATATCAGAAATTTTTACCCTTCCTACTTACCGTTTTCTTTTTTATTTGGTTTAACAACATGTTAGGATTAATTCCAATATTTCCTGGTGGTGCAAATGTTACCGGAAATATTGCTGTTACTATGGTTTTGGCATTATTCACATTCGTTATCGTAACTATCAATGGGAATAAAAACTATTGGAGCCACATCGTGAATACTCCAGGGGTACCTTGGTTTTTAAAGCTGCCAATACCCATTATGTTTATCGTTGAGTTTGCAGGTATACTAACAAAGCCAATCGTGTTAATGGTTCGACTTTTTGCTAACATCCTTGCTGGTCATATGGTAGCAATTGTATTCTTTAGCCTCATCTTTATTTTTGGAGCAATCGCTGTTTGGGCAGGATATACAATTTCGATTATAAGCGTATCTTTTTCATTTTTCATGACGCTTCTTGAGTTGTTAGTTGCGTTAATTCAGGCATATGTTTTCACTTTGCTATCTGCTATTTATATTGGAATGGCCACAGAAGAGCATCATCATTAATATATTAACATAAAAATTAGGAATATGACAACTTTACTTATTATTCTTCAGGTTGCTGCAAATGCTTCTATAGCAAAACTTGGTGCAGCTTTAGGTGCAGGTATTGCTGCTTTAGCTGCAGGTATTGGAATTGGTAAAATTGGTGCATCAGCACTTGAATCAATTGCTCGTCAACCAGAAGCTGTAGGCGATATTCGTTCAAACATGATTGTAGCCGCCGCTCTTATCGAGGGTGTTGCTTTCTTCGCAATCATCATCTGTGCGCTAGTAATTTTCTTATAAAAAATTATTCCCATGGGACTAATTACTCCTGATTACGGGCTATTGGTCTGGATGTTGATTTCATTCGGATTGGTTCTGTTTGTTCTTAAAAAATTTGCATGGAAACCTATCATGCAAGGCTTGAAGAGTAGAGAGGAATCAATATCTAAGTCATTGAAAATGGCTGAAGAGGCACGAAATGAAATTAAGAAACTTCAGGTCTATAATGAAGAGCTTGCTGAAAAGGCAAGAGCAGAACGGGAGTTAGCGCTTAAAGAGGCTAAATCTCTTAGGGATAAAATTGTTGAAGAAGCCAAAAATCAAGCACAAGCTGAAGCACAAAAAATCATTGACAAGTCAAGGTTGATGATTATTCAAGAAAAGGAAAATGCTCAGAAGGAGCTTGCACAAATGGCTTCAACACTTGCCCTCGAAATAACAGAGAAAGTTCTACGTAAACAATTTGCCGATAAGGATAAACAGATTGAATACTTCAAGGATCTCCTTAAGGAAGTTTCAAGTAAAAACTAATCAATTGCAATGAACACAGGGCGAATTTCTGTAAGGTATGCCAAGGCATTGTTCGACCTCGCTATCGAATCAAAAGTAGCGAAAGAGGTTTACGAGCATTCGTATGCCGTGTCCAAAACAATTGATCCCAATTCAGATTTTTACTATGTTCTTCATAATCCCGTTATTTTACCTAGCGAAAAGGAAAAAATCTTAACAAAAGTATTAGGTGATAAAGTACATCCAATGCTTAATTCTTTTATCGCCCTTATGGTTCGAAAGCGGAGGGAGTCTTATATAGTAAATGCATTATTGGTTTTTCAAAAAATATATAGAGAACATGCGGGTTTAGTAAATGTTGTTATTGAAACTCCTGAGGAGTTAGGTGACGATACTAAGAACCGCATTCTAGAATTTGTAAAAAATAAATTCAACAAAACCCCTGAACTTGAAGTTAGGCTTGTGCCTGAGCTTATAGGTGGTTTTATTGTTGAAGTAGAAGGTTTACTTATTGATTTGAGCGTTTCAGGACAATTGGCGCGAGTGAGAAAAGCCTTAGTCCAAAATCAAAGAGTACTTTAAAAAATATTTATTATGGCAGAAATTAAGGCCTCTGAAATATCTGACTTACTCAGGAAAGAACTATCTGGCGTAAAGCAGCAAGTAGATTTCGAAGAAACTGGCAGCGTTCTTCAGGTTGGCGATGGTATTGCACGTATTTTTGGACTTGATCATGTTTGCTCAAACGAGCTGATAGAGTTTGAATCAGGTGTTATGGGTATTGTGCTAAACCTCGAAGAAGACAATGTTGGAGCAGTTCTTCTTGGAAATTCTGAGCAGATTAAGGAAGGACAACGTGTTAAACGAACAGGAAGAATAGCCTCAATCAGAGTTGGTGAAGGATTGTGTGGTCGGGTAATCAATACTCTTGGCGAGCCTATAGATGGTAAAGGTCCTATAAAAGGCGAAACGTTTGAAATGCCATTGGAAAGAAAAGCGCCTGGTGTAATCTTCAGGCAACCTGTTGCCGAGCCACTTCAGACGGGAATAAAAGCAATTGATGCGATGATTCCAATTGGAAGAGGTCAACGAGAACTTATTATTGGTGATAGACAAACGGGAAAAACCGCAATTGCTATAGATACAATCATTAATCAAAAGTCTTTTTTTGAAAAAGGGGAACCTGTTTATTGTATTTATGTGGCAATAGGTCAAAAAGGCTCAACCATTGCTTCAATTGTTAAGAACCTAGAGGAGCACGGTGCAATGGATTATACTGTAATTGTTGCTGCAACAGCCTCCGACCCTGCTGCCCAGCAGTTCTATGCACCTTTTGCAGGTGCATCAATCGGAGAGTTTTTCCGCGATACAGGTCGAGCTGCCCTTATTATCTACGACGATTTATCTAAGCAAGCTGTATCGTACCGTGAAGTTTCTTTGCTTCTTCGTCGTCCACCAGGCCGTGAAGCTTTTCCTGGCGATGTATTCTATCTTCACTCCAGGTTACTAGAAAGAGCCGCAAAAATCATTGGGTCAGATGAGATTGCGAAGCAAATGAACGATTTGCCAGAATCAATTAGGCATCTTGTAAAAGGAGGCGGTTCTTTAACTGCGCTTCCTATTATCGAAACACAAGCCGGTGACGTATCAGCATATATCCCAACCAACGTAATTTCGATTACCGACGGTCAGATTTTCTTGGAAACCAACCTGTTCAATAACGGAGTAAGACCAGCTATTAACGTAGGTATCTCAGTATCGAGAGTAGGTGGAAAGGCACAGATTAAGTCGATGAAGAAAGTTGCTGGAACGTTAAAACTCGATCAGGCTCAGTACCGTGAACTTGAAGCGTTTGCAAAATTTGGTTCAGACCTCGATCCTGCAACCCTTGCTGTTTTAGATAAAGGTTCTAAAAATGTTGAAATCCTTAAGCAAGGCCAGCACAAACCGCTATCGGTTGAACTGCAAATTGCTATACTTTTCTGTGGTTCAAAAGGACTTCTGAAAAATGTTAAAAGAGAAAAGGTTAGAGATTTTGAGAAAGATTATCTTGAACTTGTTCAATTGAAACATAAGGATTTCTTAGCAAGAATTGCAAAAGGTGATTTTGGCGATGATATAGCATCAGCATTTACTGCCGTTGCTGAAGAAGTTGCAAAGAAGTATGTAAGCTAACAATACCCAAATGGGCAACCTAAAGGAGATAAGAACAAGGATTTCATCTGTAACATCCACTAAAAAAATTACTAGTGCGATGAAGATGGTGTCTGCGTCAAAGTTCAAAAAAGCGCAGGATGTACTTATTAAGTATAGGCCATTCTACGAGCACTATCAATCATCCTTGGAATTTGTTATTGGAAACAGCAGTTTAAATGATAATAAATTCTGTGAGGTTCGAAAAGAAATCTCTAATATAGGGTTAGTCGTTATATCTTCGAATAGCAGTATGTGCGGTTCTTTCAATCAGAATATTATTAAAAAAACTATTGAAACACACTATCATCTATCTGTTAAATATCCAAAAGCAAAAATTCATGTTTTTTGTATAGGGAAAAAGGCGCTTGATATAATGCAAAAGAAGGGCTTAGATGTTAAGCATTTTAGCCATGCAGCGGTTGATAAACCAAATATGTTATTGACAAAGAACATATTCGATGAGCTTCAACAGTTGTTTATAAAGAGTGAACTGGATACGATTCAATTAGTCTACAACTCTTTTAAAAATGCGGCCGTACAGAATCAAATTGTAACCACCTTTCTTCCTTACACCATTGAGAAAACAGAGAGTTTTGTTAATGCTGATATTATCATTGAGCCAACCCCTGAGGTTTTTATCCAAAAAACGTTACCAAAACTCTTGCTTTACAAAATTCACGGAGCAATTTTAGATAGTACAACAGCAGAACACGGTGCTCGAATGACAGCAATGCATCAAGCAACTGATAACGCATCTGAATTTCTACGCGCCCTTACACTTCAGTATAACAAGGAGCGCCAAGCAGCAATTACAAAAGAAATTCTTGAAATTGTTTCAGGCGCAAATGCGCTAAAAGGATAAATTCTTTTTAAATCATTTAAAATAAGCCAGTGATTGTTTACAGTCTCTGGCTTATTTCTTTTTTAAGCACTTAGATGTTTATATACTACAGATATTTAGGCTATTATATTTAATCATGAAACTACTATTGTTTGATAAAGAGAGTAAAAGCGTTATCTTAGCGTTTTAATAAAAATCGTAATCTCGCACACCTAATAACTAACAAATGTTTCAGTTTTTTGCTAGAAGTATCTTAAGATATAGGTTCTTTATTCTTAGCGCCATAGGCGTTTTTACTTGTTTTATGGCTTACAAAGCCACGTTTGTCGAACTATCTTACAAACCAATACCTTTACTTCCGAAAGAAGATTCTGTGCTTATTCGAAGTATTGAGTTTTCGAAAAAATTTGGAAAAGGTGAAAATATTATGGTTATTGGAGTTCAAGACACCATGTTTTTTTCTTTAAATCAATTCAATAATTGGAGAAAACTTGAAGATGAACTCAAGAAAATTAATGGTGTAGAGCAAGTTTTTTCTATTGTTGATGCAATTAACCTTGTTAAAGATACTATAAGCAAGAAGTTTATACCCGAAAAAATATTTAAAGAAAAAAATTACTCCTCAAACAAATTAGATTCATTATCAGCGGTTACATTATCCTTAGGTTTCTATAAAAACCTTCTTTATAACGATTCAACCAAAACTTTCTTAATGATTGTTACCCTAAATAGGGAAATGATCACAAAAAAAGAAAGAATAGGATTGGTTAAAAATATCGTAAGTGTTTGTAAACTATATGAGGAAGATACCAAAAACAAACTCTACTACTCTGGTCTTCCGTATATAAGGGTTACGGTTGGTGAGATGATAAAAGGTGAGATGTACCTTTTTGTATTTTTGGCAGTTTTATTAACTTCGGTAATACTTTATATTCTTTTCCACTCATTCAGGGTTGTTTTTATTTCACTTTTAGTTGTAAGTATTGGCGTGATATGGGCACTTGGGACAATAACGCTATTTGGCTACGATTTAACTTTACTGACAGCCATAATTCCGTCATTGCTTGTAATCATTGGAGTTCCGAGCTGCATTTTTTTAATAAACAAATATCACCATGAGTATAGACACCATGGAAACCAAATAAAAGCTTTATATAGAGTTATTACAAAAGTAGGAAGTGCAACTTTTTTATCAAACCTTACCACTGCCATCGGATTTGGTGCCTTTGTTATAACAAATACACAGGTATTAAAAGAGTTTGGTGTTGTTGCATCGTTGAACGTTATGGGTGTTTACTCCATCTCGCTGATGCTCATTCCTATTATATTTAGTTTTTCGGCACCACCAAAGAAAAAACATCTTAAACACCTTTCGAGAAAAGGGATTAAAAAGAATATTTATAGAATAGTGCTAACGGTTTTGTATCGACGAAAAATTGTATTCGCCGTTGCTATTGCTCTTATCTGCACCGGTCTAGTCGGAGTTACTTTGCTTAAGAACAATGGATATATGGTTGACGATATACCAAGAAATCATCCGGTATTAAAAAATCTAAAATTTTTCGAAAAGAATTTCAACGGAGTTATGCCCTTCGAAATAGTTTACGATACTGAAAAACCCAACGGATACTTATCTTCAGGAGTACTTGTAAAAGTAGATCATCTACAAAGAAAACTTTCAGGATATACCGAACTCTCAAAGCCTGTTTCAATTGTTGAGGTAGCAAAATTTGCGTCACAAGCTTACTATAACGGAAACCCCGATAGATATAGACTTCCAAGTAGTTTTGAATTGGGTTTTATTCTTTCATATGTACCCAAAAGCATTGGCATAAGTGATAGGTTTGCCCGCGTAGTCGATTCTACAGGAAGATTTGTTAGAATAATATATAACGCTGATGATATTGGAACGTACAGGATGAATCAATTAAGAAAACAGGTTAGGTCGGAAATTGATACAATTTTCAAAGAAAAATCGAAACATGTTTATATTTCCGGGTCAAGCATTGTCGTATCAAGAGGATTCGATTATCTTGTTGATAGTTTGTTTGTTAGTTTACCATTGGCAATTGGAGTTATCATGATTTTTATGGGATGGATGTTCAGACGTTGGAGAATAGTATTATTCTCTGTTTTAACAAACATGATTCCATTACTTCTTACTTCAGCCGCAATGGGTTATATTGGAATTGCTCTTAAGCCAAGCACCGTTATTGTATTCAGTATTGCATTTGGTATTGCAATAGATAATTCTATTCAGCTCTTAGCTAAATATAGGCAGGAGTTGAAAAGAACATCACACAATATAAAAGCCTCTGTTATCTATGCGATTAGGGAAACAGGCATTAGCATAATATATACCTCGGTTGTTCTTTTCTTTGGATTTGGCGTTTTTGCACTTTCTAAATTTGGTGGTACCGTTTCGCTAGGAGTATTAGTGGCGCTGACTTTACTTATAGCACTTTTTAGTAATCTGTTTATTCTTCCTTCGATTCTACTTGCATTTGAACGTAAATCGGCTATCGACCCTGACTATGAGCCTGCTTTAGATTTATCAACAGGCTTTGACGATGAGGATGATTTAGAAAATGGAGAAGTACTATCCGAGGAGACACTTTTTCTAGACAATTCAAAACAATAAATACCATAAGATGTATAGTTTAGATGAACTTTCAGGAGTATTAGAAAAGGCGCTTGCAAATCTGAATCTTCCTGAAGATCCTAAAAATTTATATAAACCTATACAGTACATTTTATCAGCAGGAGGCAAGAGAATTCGACCAGTTCTGACCCTTGCGGCCTGTAACATGTTTAAAGAAACGATAGATCAGGCTATTTATCCTGCTTTAGCTGTTGAGGTTTTCCATAACTTCACTCTTGTTCACGATGATATTATGGACAATGCCGATATAAGGAGAGGGAAAGAAACTGTTCATAAGAAATGGAATAATAATGTGGCGATTCTTTCAGGAGATGCGATGACCATCCTTGCATATAAACTGTTAGTTAAAACCGATAAGCAATTTATAGCTCCAATTTTAGAAGTTTTTAACGAGTTTTCAATGGGTGTTTGCGAAGGGCAACAGTATGATATGGACTATGAAAGTATGAAGTATGTTACTCAAGATGAGTATACAAGAATGATCGAACTTAAAACGGCGGTTTTACTTAAAGGAGCACTACAAATTGGGGCTATCATTGGAGAAGCGAAAGAAAATGATATCAATGAAATAGGTCTATTTGGAATAAATATAGGAATAGCATTTCAGCTTCAGGATGATTTACTTGATGTTTACGGAGATTCAAAAGTGTTTGGAAAGAAGAAAGGCGGTGATATTGTTGCAAATAAAAAGACAATACTTACAATAAAGGCTTTTAATAATGCCAAAGGATCAACTCTCGAAAAGCTAACAAATTTGTACCAATCAACAACGATTGATACTGAACTAAAAGTTTCTGAAACCATCAAAATATTTGATGATACCAACGTAAAAGAGGAAACAGAATTATTGATTTCAAATTACTACTTAAAGGCAATGGAGTCAGTAGAAAAAATAGATATTAGCCCTGCTCGGAAAGAAGCATTATCTTCTCTTGCTCAAAAAATTATGATTCGAAACAGCTGATATTTTGAAATAAGTTTAAACCATTAATCAACGTTTTTCATTTTTTTATAGGTATAGATGAGCAAAGTTTCTTAACTTTATATGTCCGAAATCCATATAATAAGATAAGACTATGGAAAACAATACTCTTCGTTTATTAATACCCTGGGATTTTACTCCTGTTGCTGAAAATGCCCTAAAGTATGCAGTAAAAATAGGTTCGCTCGCTACGAGTTCGCAAATTGAACTAATTTATGTAACCGAAAGTGGCGGCTTATTTACAAAGGGTAAATTATCAGAAAAAGAAGCAACTGAAAATCTAAAAGCAGATTATAGCAGAATAAAAGAAAGCTATGGTGTTGAAGTAAAAACAACCGTTATGGAGGGTAATATCTTTAATACCATTAGTGAGCATGCAGCGGATATAAATGCCGACCTTGTAATTATGGGAACTCACGGAATTAAAGGAGTTCAGAAGTTAACTGGCAGCTGGGCGCTTAAGGTAATCGCCGGTTCAAGCGTTCCTTTCCTCGTAGTTCAAGATTTTCCAAAAGAAAATCGAGTTTTCCAACATGTTGTAATGCCTCTAGATTTTAGTTTCGACGAGAAATCAAAGCTTAATTGGGCTATAAAAGTTTCTGTGCAATATAAATCTCAAATTCATATCATCATTCCAAATGCATTTGATGCAGGAGTCCAAAAAAAGGTAAATTATAACCTTGCTTTTGCCAAGAAACATCTTGAGAGCTATAATATCCCCTATGAAATTCATAGTGCAGGAAAGGGAAGTAAATTTCAAGAAGAAGTAGTTAAGCTAGCACAAGATATTGAGTCAGATCTTATACTTATTATGACTTCGGGAAGCCTTGATTTTACCGACTATGTATTCGGCGCACAGGAGCAATATGTTATTGCAAATGAAGCGAAAATACCCGTGATGTGTATTAATCAGTCTATGTAATAGTACTATAAACAATTAGAAAGCCCCTTTTGGGGCTTTTTTTATATCGTTTTTTTTAAGGTCTCAATAAGTAAATTACAATTCCCATCTATATCTTCATCGTATAAGGGACAAATAATGGGCTTAACTTTTTTATTGCTTAGCCCAAATTGGTATGCCTTATCGTAATAATAAAGCGATATCCCAACTGCCTCTTCAAAATTACCCTCCTCAATACCTTTAATCGCCTTGATTACATTATCACCACCCAATCGTTTTGCTATTTTATTAACCGAATCAATAAGTAGTTGAGGGTTACAATTAGTATATTCTGAAGTTAACCTTTTAATCCGAGTTTCGGTTGAGCGTTCAATGGCAATTACAGGGCTATTTAACATCTGATTGAATAACTCTTGAGGAATAAAAACCGAACCTATAGCCTTGCTTTCATCTTCAACCCAAATAGGTTTGTTGATGTCAAGTTTAATTAGATTTTCGAAAAGTAAATTTTCAAAAAACTCTGTTGATGGTTGAGGTTTTTGTCCGATTGCACCAAAGGCAGAACCTTTATGATTTGCTAATCCTTCTAAATCAACAATTTGTTGTCCGAATTTAGGGAGCTGTAAGATGATTTCAGTTTTTCCGCTACCGGTCATTCCTCCAAGAATAACTAGTTTAAAAGGTTTTGATAGATATTCTTTAGAATATCTTCGGTATGATTTGTAACCTCCAATCAGGGTTTTCGAATTAATTCCGGCAAGATTCAGTAACCACGACATGCTTGAGCTGCGCATTCCTCCTCGCCAACAATAAACCAATAGTTTTCCATTCGGTGCAATCTTTGTTGCTGCATCAACAAAACGGCTGAGTTTTGGACCAACCATATCAAGACCTGCAATGACGGACGAATAACGAGACTCTTGAACATATTTAGTACCAACTATTGCCCTTTCCTCATCGGAGAATAAAGGAATATTGTATGCGCCAGGTATATGGCTTTTCTTATACTCAGCGGGAGAACGAACGTCGATAACAGGCGTTACATCTCTCTCCTTTAAAAAATCTTCGATATTAATATTCTTCATTCTCTTTTTTAAAAACTAGTCTTGTAAAAAGCTACCAAGAATTCCACTGGTTTCCTTCCCTGAATTTCTGCCATAAGGTGCAAGTGCTTGAATTAGCTTTCGGATTGGCATTGATTGTAGCCAAACCTTTCCTGTTCCGCGAAGAGTTGCAAGAAATAGACCTTCGCCACCAAATACCATGCTTTTTAGACTTCCGGTTGATTCAACATCAAAATCAATTTGCGATTCAAAGGCAACGATACAGCCGGTGTCAATTCTTAAAACTTCATTATTAAGTTGTCTCTCAATCACAGTACCTCCAGCGTGAACGAAAGCTCTGCCATCCCCTTCAAGTTTTTGAAGAATAAAGCCCTCTCCACCAACTAATCCAGCACCAATCTTACGATTAAAATGCATGGTAATTTTTGTTCCCATTGCTGCACATAAAAAACCATCTTTTTGAACAATAAGCCTGCCACCCAATTGAGTTAGATCAATTGGAATAACGGTTCCTGGGTAAGGCGCTGAAAAGGCAACCCTTTTCTTACCTAACCCTCGATTGGTAAAATGGGTAATGAATAGTGATTCACCTGCTAAAACTCTTGAACCAGCCGATAAAATTTTGTCGAAAAACCCTTGGTTTGGAGCTGTTCCATCGCCCATTTTAGCCTCGAACTGAATGCCATCCTCCATGTAAACCATTGCACCCGCTTCAGCAATTACAGTTTCCATTGGGTCGAGTTCAACCTCTACGAGTTGAATCGATTCACCCATAATTTTATAGTCAATTTCGTGTGATTTCATAGTCGTTATATATTAGTGAATTAACGGTATTTATCATTATCATCATCATGAATGCTCAAATAGCTCATATAGCGTGATGGACTAATCGACCCTTCGTCAACAGCTCGAATTACCGCACAACCAGGTTCATGAATATGTGTACAATTATAAAACTTACAATCCGATGCAATTTTAAATATTTCGGGGAAATAGTGGTAAAGCTCACTGTTATCTATTTCAACCAAACCAAAACCTTTAATACCAGGAGTATCAATTAAGTAACCGCCAAAACTTAGCTCAAACATTTCACTAAAAGTTGTAGTGTGTTTGCCCATAAGGTGGTAGGATGAAATGAGCTCGGTTTTAAGATTTAGTGATGGCTCTATCTTATTAATTAGAGTTGATTTGCCAACTCCAGAATTACCAGAAATGAGACTAGTTCTATTGGTCAGAATATCCTTAAGTATAGATAGATTTTCACCCGATTGTGCAGAAACCTTTATACATTGGTAGCCTATTTTCTCATAAATTGAAATATAGTAATTAAGTTTATTGTTTAACTCATCGCTATAAAGGTCTATTTTATTGAATATTAAAATTGTTTTTATACTATAAGCTTCTGAAGTAACTAAATATCTATCGATAAAAGCGAGCTGAGTCTCAGGAAAATCAATAGTTATAATTAGTAAGGTTTGATCGAGATTTGCTGCGATAATATGTGATTCGCGAGAAAGATTGGTTGATCGACGGATTATGTAATTTTTTCTATTGTGAACTCTGCTAATCGAACCAGTGTCGTGGTTTTCTACATCAAAATCAACAATATCTCCCACGGTTATTGGATTTGTTGTTTTAACACCTTTTAGGCGGAGTTTTCCCCTGATGGAGCAATAAAAAATCGCTCCATTATCATCTTTTACCGTATACCGACTACCTGTAGTTTTTAATACTAATCCGCTTTTCATTATTCGCAAATATGAGAAGCAAAAATACTGATTTGAAAATCGATTTATATCATATACTCGAAAATTATAACCCTATAAATATTTTGCTAAAGTAGAAATGAATTGTTTAAGAGTAAGTGTAGGAAATAGGCTAACTAATGAATACCCATAATGCAGTTAATATTTATGTTTTATTTCTAGGTATCAAAAGAACTCAATTTTCACATTTCTGGAGCTTGTATTATTAAGTCCAAAACAACATTATCTTTGCGCTCGAAGAAAGAGGGGATCGCTAATGGAAAAAAAAGCAGAACAACAAGGAAAATTAACTAATACAGAAATCAATAACTGTATAACAGTTTTAGAACACTTGCTTCAAAATGGAGATCAACTTATTCATTTGTCGGAGGAGCAGTTGCTAAAGTTGATGAAAGCTGCTGGGCAAATCACCCGACCCGATAAAGCCGAAATACAAAAAAGAAATAAAAGCGTTAAGGTTGCCCGCAAACAAGTTGAAAATACAAACAATCGCAAAGCTCGTGCAGCAACAAGTATTAGAAGCGCACGTATAGCGCACGTTTTTGAAGCACCAACCCAAGTTGCCATATCAGCATCAGTTAACATAAGCGAGAAACACTCTCTTACCTCGGAGCAAAACTGCTATGTGTGTAAGAAAACATACACAGAGATTCACCATTTTTACGACTCGATGTGCACGGAGTGTGGTGATTTAAACTATAGAAAGCGGTTTCAGCGGTGTGACATGACCGGTCAGATTGCTCTAATAACAGGATCGCGACTTAAGATTGGATACCATGCAACCTTAATGATGCTCCGCTCAGGTGCAACAGTTATTGCTACAACACGCTTTCCTGCTGATTCCGCAATACGGTTTGCCAAGGAGAAGGATTATAATGATTGGAGCCACCGCTTACATATTTATGGGCTGGACCTAAGACACATTCCTAGCGTAGAGCTGTTTGCCACGTATGTTGAGCAGAAGTATGAAAGGCTCGATATCCTGATAAATAATGCTGCACAAACCGTTCGTAGGCCAGCGGGGTTTTACTCTCATTTGATGGCTAACGAGTTGCTTCCGTTTCATCAGCATTCTAAAGATGTGCAGCAGTTACTTTCGCATCATCAGCAGTGTTTAAGAGAAATTGAAGGTGCTAGAAACGAAGGATCAGAATCGAAAAAGACTTTAGCTGTTAACTGGAATGGGCAGGTACCCGGTATTGGCATTCGGGCATCGGCACAACTTTCGCAAGTGCCATATAAATTCGATAATTCCATTGAGGCCCGAGAGGTATTCCCCGAAGGAAAACTTGATGCTGACCTTCAGCAGGTCGATTTGCGAACCACCAATAGCTGGCGTTTAAAGCTTGGGCAGATTGAAACCCTCGAAATGGTGGAGGTGCAGCTCGTAAACTCCATTGCTCCATTTGTACTCTGTAATCTGCTTACTCCATTGATGCGGAAGGATTATACCGGTAAGAAGCATGTGGTAAACGTTTCGGCAATGGAGGGAAAGTTTCATAGCTTTAATAAAGCCGATCGCCATCCGCATACTAACATGGCAAAGGCTGCGCTTAATATGCTAACCCACACATCTGCCAGCGACCTTGCCAAGGATGGCATATTTATGAATGCTGTTGATACCGGATGGGTTACCGATGAGGATCCTGCCGAATTGGCCAAGCACAAGCAGCAGGTGCACGATTTTCAACCTCCGCTTGATATTGTTGATGGTGCTGCACGCGTTTGTGATCCATTTATTGATGGAATAAACACCGGCAAGCATTGGAGCGGGAGGTTTTTAAAAGATTATTTCCCAATAAGTTGGTAGAAATATATTTCCTATTATTTTTTGATCACCACTTGAGTTATAGTTATATCATTACAAAAATTTAAAAGCCTGATAGATTTTTCTATCAGGCTTTTGTGGCAATATATTGAATTGTTAATTATCGTTCTTCAGAGACTTAAATCCTAGACCTAATATCTCATTGGCATCAATAACTGTAATGAAGGCTTCTGGATCGATGGAGTGAATAAAATCACGCAAAATATAAACCTCGCGACGACTTACGTTGGTAAAAATTAGTTTCTTTTCCTGCCCTTTGTACATCCCCTCAGCTTTAATCATCGTACCGCCTCTTTCGAGGTCGTTAATAATTTTATCGCGAATTTCGTCGTATTTGTCGGATACAATAAAAAGAGTCTTATCGTAGCTAACCCCTTGCATGGTCATATCGATAACCTTGCCAGTAATGTAAATTACAATCCACGAGTACATCGGAATTTTCCAATCCTTAAAGGCGAGTAGCGCTAAAAGTACAATAGCCGAGTCAACATAAATCATTAGTTGACCTAAAGGTAAGCGGGTGTATTTAGCGAATATCATGGCGATAATATCTGAACCACCGCTCGTTGCTTTGGATTTAAAGATTAAGCCTAACCCAAAACCAATCAGCACTCCACCAAAAACGGATGATAAAAGCATGTCATCAACAAGCGGAGCATAGCCAAGTATTCCGTGAAGAAGATCAATAAAGATTGAAGATAAAAGAAAACCAACAACTGTTTTTACACCAAATCGTGGTCCGAGTATTTTGATTCCGAGAATGGTTAACGGGATGTTTAGGATTAATCCAACGGTTCCAATGGGAAGTCCTTTGGGGGCCCATGAAAACATTCCCTGGGTTAAGTAGTGAACAATAATTCCTATCCCATATACACCGCCCGGTGCAATCCGATGTGGATCGATAAATAGGACAAATCCTCCGGCAAGAATAAATGCACCAATTGTTATCAGAGCGTAGGATTTAAACCATTCTTTTGAGAACAATTTTTCATTAGTTAAGTAGGTCATATTGATAATTATTTAGTTTTCATTTTTGTGGCAAAATTAGTTTTTTATCCCTTAAAGATTTGATTTGTGCCATTTAACATAAAAAACATCAAGCATAATAAGATAAAAAAACCTCGATGAGATATCGAGGCTTTAGGAAAGAGTATTAAATTCGTTTTTAGGCTATAATTTCATCGTTAATTTTACTTACGACATCATTGGGGGTAATTAGGTTCAAACAGGCATAATCCTTCCTAAAACAGTCCTTGTTTCCATATATGGAACAAGGACGGCATGGTAGGTTAATCTGAAGAGCGTGTCGAGGATTTTGATTCCAACCATAAAACCCAGCAAAAGGATGGGTTGCTCCCCAAATGCTGACTACGCAGGTGTTGACTAATGAGGCCAAATGCATATTAGCCGAATCCATGGAAACAAGCACTTCGAGGTTTGAAATTACCTTAAGCTCATCTTCAATGCTTAGTTTGCCTGCAAGAGAAACTGTATTTGGGAATCGTTTTGCCCAACCCTCCAATATCTCCTTCTCGTAGGCTCCGCCACCAAATAGGAAAACTTTAATGTTTTTTTTAGCGGATAAAAGATCAATTACCTTTTCCATTGATTCAAGAGGGTAAATTTTCCCTTTATGCTTTGCAAATGGTGCAATGCCAATCCACTTATTATCTATTTGTCCTGTGATGCTTGTAATATTCTCAGCTAAGGGCGATTTGGTAAAGAGATAATCGAACTCAACATCAAACGTATATCCGC
Organism: Bacteroidales bacterium; assembly: GCA_025361485.1. Lineage (GTDB taxonomy): Bacteria > Bacteroidota > Bacteroidia > Bacteroidales > Tenuifilaceae > UBA8529. The sequence continues at coordinate 16,490 of JANYLA010000142.1, read as the reverse complement.
CATCATAAAATACTTTGGCGTAACGATTTACCGATGTGTTGAGCTGACGAAGAACTTTACCGTCAATCTTGGTAAGGTTGTGCTTCTCCTTACGACCTTTATCAATAACGCTTATTTTGGTAAATGAGAGTGAGAATAAAAATCGGATAATTTTGGAGCGTATAACATCATGTAAATCGGCAACAAGGTTGAACTTACCAAGTTTTTTAAGATCGAAGTAGAGGCGAAATATTCCCAAAAATCCTTTATGTCGACCCTTAAGGTCAACCTCAAACATCTTTACCCTGGGAATGTATTTCATAAACCCCGTGGCAAATTTTTGGGAAACAAAGGTGATTTCAGTATCAGGATAAGCCTTGGATAACGAGCTTATAACAGGAACTGTCATGGCTACATCGCCAATAGCGCTTAGGCGGATAACTAAAACCTTTTTCATTTAATATTATTTCTTATTAGCGTAAAGAACAGGGTTCAACGATGGATCGTTGTACATCTTCATCTGCTTATAAACCTTCATGTATTTACGACCGTTCTCGATATCAGCGATTAGCTGATCGATGGCCAATGAAAGATCTTTTCTTTGATCTAAAAGTACATCGAGCTTTGTATGACATTTTGCAAGATGATCAGGAGCCGCATCTTTCCTTATAACCTCTTGCTGCATGTGGTATATCTTTAACGCAAGAATTGATAAACGATCGATTGCCCAAGCCGGACTTTCGGTGTTGATGGTTGCACCTTCGATGATTTTAACCTCTTTGTATTTGGTAAGAAAATAGCTATCGATTAGCTCAACCAAATCGGTTCTCTCCTGATTCGAACGATCAATCCAACGTTTTAATTCGAGCGCATTGACAGGATTAATCTTTGGATCGCGGATAATATCCTCAAGATGCCATTGAACAGCATCAATCCAGTTTTTTTTGAATAGCGATCCCTCAATAGTATTTTCGCTATATGGGTTTACCAAGGTTGCGTTAACGTCATCCATGGTATGGTAGTAGTTTGTACTATCCTCAAAAATTTTATTCGAAAGTTCGCTAAACGTCATAATGTTTAATTTTATGGTTGTAGGCAAAAATATCGTATTTATTCTAATTAACCTAGTTTCTAATAAATCATAAGAATGTTATCAAAGATGTTTAAAAACTCCTTTTGTTGCTATTCTTCTGTATTTTAACCAACTCCTCCTCTGAAATTACACGATATAACTTATCCGATCGTCTTAGCGGAGCGGATATTGGAATTGAGCATTTTACACCCTTAGGACAAAATTCAGCCGTTTTCTCATCGACCCTAATTTCCGTTACAACCGCATCGATTACACCTGTGGTTGGGCCAATAATTAGGATCTTATCGTTGAGGTATAGCTCGTGCGCTTCAACGGCAACCTCTGCGACGCCTAGGTTCGAAAAATAGTTTGTTATCTTTCCGCAATATATTTTTCTTTCTGTTGCTAGGCTACCATAAACATGGCTCCACTCACCTAGCTTACGACCTAAATAGTAACCATCCCAAAAACCACGATTGAAAACGGTAGAAAGTCGTTTCATCCAACCTTCAATCTTTTCATCGGAATAAGTATTGTTACAAAGCGATTCAACCGCTTCGCTGTAACATTGGGTTGTTGTCTTAACATATTCGGCTGAGCGGGCGCGACCCTCAATTTTCAAAACACGAACACCAGCATCAATTAGCTTATTCAAGAAGTTGATGGTACATAAATCTTTGGGAGACATGATATACTCATTATCAACTTCCAGCTCATTGCCGGTTTCGGTTTCTTGAACGGTATATGATCTTCTACAAATCTGAAGGCATGCACCACGATTGGCAGAGATATTCTCCTGATGAAGGCTTAAATAGCATTTCCCCGAAATGGCCATGCAAAGAGCTCCATGAACGAACATCTCTATTTTGATTCTATTACCAGAAGGACCAGTGATATTCTCACGTTCAATCCCTTGGTATATCTCGTAAACCTGCTCAAGGGTTAGCTCTCGCGCAAGAACAACTACATCGGCCCAATGAGCATAAAATTTTAACGATTCGAGGTTACTAATATTGAGTTGAGTCGATAGATGGATTTCGTGGCCTAGTTCAAATGCACCCATCAAAGCGGCTTGGTCGGAGGCGATGATGGCGCTTACTCCAGCAACTTTTGCCTCTTTTAGCAATTCCTTTACCGCAGGTAAATCGTTATCGTAAAGAACAGTATTTACGGTTAAGTAGGAGCGAACATTATTTTCGTTACAAGTTCTAACAATCTCTTTTAAGTCCGAAACTGTAAAATTTACGTTTGAGTTTGCCCGCATGTTGAGGTGTCCAACACCAAAGTATACAGCATTAGTCCCTCCTTGAATTGCTGCCATTAGCGATTCAAAATTCCCAGCGGGCGACATCACCTCGATATCTGAACGTTTCAGCATTCTTTAAAATTAAAATTTTACAAATGTATGAAATAATGAAGAAGATAGAAGTTAGAGAAGTATGAAGTTAAAGAATGAGAAATTAACCATAAGAATTTCTCATCAACAAAATATAATGATGCTTGAAGTGTTTAAAACGGAGACTGAGCAGTAGAGAGATACCCACTTCTTTTCTGCACTTTTATTGAATACTATCCAGAAGCCTTGTGAGTGGGCCTGGCAAAACTGCGAGCCAGTGTAGGGTGAATGAAGCATTGCGTAGAATTACGCAAATGGGGCTTGCCTACTTTTGCTGTAATTCAAGCTATGCAGCAGAGCGGGTGGAGCATAGTTTTGCCTTGATTTTTTGTTAACTTTTTCATCAAGGAAAAAGTTAAGATAAAAACACAAAATATATCGATAAATAATATAACCCAATATTATCCAATTTCTTGGGGGTGTTGTAACGCTGAAAACAGAATGGGTTTGAATTGGAGACTAAGCAATGGAGAGAAATCGAGAAATACTAATAACAATTAACCAATAACTCTATTTTTTCAGCTTACTAAAAAATAGAGTAACAGCCATCCAGTACTCTTTGTTTGATTTGTTCGATTCCCAAAGTGCTTTTGAACCATGTTTACCTTCGTCGGTTGGTTTGAAAATGGTAACTAACGATTTTGGAACAACCGAAAGCAAATCGACTAGTTCAGGATTTTCTGATTTTGATGATAGCGCAAGAACAGGAACTGAAATCTTTCCAATTTTTGATTTAATAAAATCGCTTGGTTCAAAGTATTCGCCTGGCGAAAAAACGACCAAGGCACCAATCTTTAGCTCTTGAGGTGCAACCATTAAACTTAGCGATGCTGAATATGAACTTCCCCAAAGCACTACGGATTTATTGCTTTTTTGCCTAACGTAGTCAATCGCTGCATGAATATCAGGAAGGGCATCGAGATAATTACCCGGAAGATTCTTCTCCTTGGCTTTAGCTGCAGTTTCGTTTTTTACGTAATTAACCTCATTGCCCGATCGCAGATCAATAGCAAGACAATTGTAACCTAGGTTTACCAATTTTGGTGCAATTTCGCGATACTCACCACGGCTATACCCTGCCTGGTGCAATAAGATGATGTAAGGATTTTGAGTAGAAGAGATGTACAAGTCAGCTGTAATAGGTAAACCATCTTTCGAATTGAAAGTAATCGTTTCTTGAGCAAAAGAATTTAGAGTCATTGCCGAGAAAATGAGACTAATTATCAACTTGCAGGTACGCATTTATACTATTCTACTTTATTAATAGAATCGGATAAAACAACAACATGATTTTTCTTTACCTCAATAATTCCAACCTCAGTAATATCGAAGAAGAACTCTGATTTATCCTTTTCAACAACTTTTATCCTACCCGGTTCTAAAGTAGATGTTAGTGGAGCGTGATTATGCATAACTTCAAACGATCCCTTTGAACCAGGAACTTTAACTAGGAGAATTTCCCCTTTGTAAATTGTTGCTTTCGGAGTTACTATTTCCAGTAACATACTGTCAGTTTTATCGATTAAGATTGAGCTTCGGCAAGCATTTTATCGCCTTTCTTTATCGCATCCTCAATGGTTCCAACAAGATTAAAAGCTGCCTCAGGGTATTTATCAACTTCACCATCGATAATCATATTGAATCCCTTGATGGTATCCTTAATGTTTACGATGCAACCAGGAATATTGGTAAATGCTTCTGCAACATGGAATGGCTGCGATAGAAAACGCTGAACTCTTCGGGCACGGTGAACGACAAGTTTATCCTCTTCGGATAGTTCATCCATACCAAGGATTGCAATAATATCCTGTAACTCTTTGTAACGTTGAAGAATATTGATTACTCGCTGTGCGGTATTGTAATGCTCTTCGCCTAATATTTCAGGAGATAAAATTCGAGATGTTGAGTCGAGAGGGTCAACAGCAGGATAAATTCCCAACTCAGATATCTTACGACTTAGAACTGTTGTAGCATCGAGGTGAGAGAAGGTTGTAGCAGGAGCAGGGTCGGTTAAGTCATCGGCAGGTACATAAATAGCCTGAACCGATGTGATTGAACCCCTATTTGTTGATGTGATACGTTCCTGCATCAAACCCATTTCAGTTGATAGGGTAGGTTGGTAACCTACAGCCGAAGGCATACGACCTAAAAGTGCCGATACCTCAGAACCTGCCTGAGTGAAACGGAAAATATTATCGATAAAAAATAGGATATCACTGCCTTTGCCTTCATCGCCACCATCGCGGAAATATTCAGCCATGGTTAAACCCGATAATGCGACACGCGCTCTTGCGCCGGGTGGTTCGTTCATCTGTCCGAAAACCATGGTTAGAAGCGATTTTTTAAGCTCTTCCTCATTCACTTTCGAAAGATCCCATCCGCCTTCATCCATACTTTTCTTGAACTCTTCGCCATAATTGACAAGGCCAGCCTCAATCATTTCACGAAGAAGGTCATTCCCTTCACGGGTACGCTCGCCAACACCTGCAAACACAGAAAAACCTTTAGATTGCTTTGCAATATTATTAATTAGCTCCTGAATGATAACGGTTTTTCCAACCCCGGCACCACCAAAGAGACCAATTTTACCACCTTTTGAATATGGCTCTAAAAGGTCGATTACCTTAATCCCCGTGAAAAGAACTTCTTTTTCGGTACTAAGATTTTCGTATTTTGGAGGTTCATTATGTATTGAATATACTTTATCGCGATTTAACTCACTTAGCCCATCAACGCCTTTGCCAATTACGTTCATTAAACGACCTTTTATATGGTCACCAACGGGCATTGAGATTGAAGCTCCAGTTGTATACGCTTTCAGTCCTCGACGAAGACCATCGGTTGAATCCATCGCAACTGTACGAACAGTATTTTCGCCAATGTGCTGCTGACACTCAACAACAAGGATAGATCCATCTTCGCGCTTGATTTCAAGAGCATCGTGAATATTTGGTAGCCCAGCACCTGCTTGGCTAAAGTTTATATCAACCACAGGTCCAATAACCTGAACTATTTCACCATACAAATCGGCCATAGCTTTTTATGTTAAAATATGATAGCGACAAAATTAGCTAATAAATGAATTAATTATGTTAAAACGTTAAATCTTTATTTTTCAGAACGACCCTGATAGTAAACTTGCATATACTGTTGTAAACTCTTATCGATCTCGTTTTTGAGTTCAACCTGTCCATAGGTGTCAGATAATGAGCCCAATTGTTGCAGCGTTTGTAGGTTTACCTGTTTATCATAATCAACAGAATTTTCATAATATTTGCTCAAGCTGAAAAGATATTTAAGGTTCTCGTTGGTTGCTTTCAAAAAATCTTTCAAGATTTTGTTCGCTTTTTCGGTCTCATTTAGCTTGTAGTAAAGCTCAATTGTTCCTATAGTAAACAAATCGTAAGGGTATTTATACTGTGGCATTAACCCAGATATCCTATCGAGTACATTTAACGCAGAATCTTTCTTGTTCTTAGCAATTAGCTCCTCGGCTAAACGGTTAAAATTGTTTCTCAACCGAAGTACTGTTGTTGTTCGCTGATTGTTATGGTCGATATTAACATCGGGTTGATCCATTCTACCCCAACGGAACTTATTCATCAGATTGTTGTAAAGAATGTTGGCATCAATTCTTCCAACCGATAAGTATCCTTTTGACTTGGTTTTGATAGGAACTAAGCGATAAGCAAAACCATCGAGCTGGAGGTACTCACTCATTCCTAAATCTGAATCGCCGTAGGGAGAAACAAAGTATATTGGACGTTTCCAATTATTGTTTGCCAAAACATCAAGAATAATCATATCGCTTTTTTGGATGTAACTCTTTTTGATGCTCCACTGCATTTCGTTAACTATTTCAGAAGAATTGGCATTGCAAACAGTATTATTTGAGAGAACAGCATTTTTATCGATAGTGAGTTTAAAACTTTTGGTTGGGATGTAAGCAACAGGATCTTCATCTGGAACCTTGTATTTTGTTTCAATCTTATCGCTAGCAACAAAGTCAATCACCTGTTTTAGTTCAATGGCTTGGTTAAACCTATCGATGATATAAATAATATCGCGTGTTCCCTGTACATATTGATCTTTACTCATGCTAATTGGTAGAGGTTCTGAATCATATGATTTTCTTTTCATCTGATCAACATACCAATCGGTTCCCAATAGGCTAAGGTTACAAACCCGAACATCGGTTCTTATTCCTTCAACCTCTTGAGCATACCATAGCGGGAAAGTATCGTTATCGCCATTGGTGAAAAGGATTGCGTTTGGAGCACATGAATTCAAATAGTTATAAGCATAATCTCGTGCAGTATATCTACCGGAACGATCATGATCATTCCAATTCTGTGTTCCCATAATGATTGGAACACTAAGGCAAGCAATTACAGCGAAAGAATTACGTCCAACAGGGTTAAGGACTTTTTTTAACCCTTCCGAAATAGCTAAAACGCCTAATCCTACCCAAATTGCAAAGGCATAAAACGATCCTGCAAAAGCATAATCTCGTTCGCGAGGTTGAAGAGGGTATTGGTTGAGGTAAACAACAATTGCAATTCCTGTTAAAACAAACAGAAGAGAAACAACGATTAGATTTCGTTTATCGCGCATATACTGATAACCTAGACCCAGTAAGCCCAAAATTAGCGGAAGGAAAAAATACTTATTTCGACCAATCGTGTTTAGCTGCTCGGGTGTTAAGTGATCTTGATTGCCAAGAAACATAGCATCAACGGGTTTAATACCGCTAATCCAGTTGCCATTTGTTAGCCCTCCACTGCTTTGAACATCGTCCTGACGACCAACAAAATTCCACATAAAGTAGCGCCAGTACATGAACCCAAGCTGATAGCTAACGAAAAACCGAAGGTTTTCGGTAAATGTTGGAACGTTTCTAATCTCTTGCTCACCATTTTGTGTGGTTACACGTTCAGGAGAGCCAACAATATTAGCCCACTTTTTGTACTCCTCCTCATGTCCCTCTCCTGGACTCCACATCCTTGGAAATATGGTTTGAAACCTATCATCAAAGCTGTATGTGGTTTTTAAATAGGTGCTAACGTACTTAACGTACTTACCATTCTTCGGGGTATATGTGGTTTCGTTTTTACTGCTAGTTACCGGTGCATTGTAATATTGACCATAAAGTAATGGTCGGTCGCCATACTGCTCACGGTTCAGATAGCTCTTCATTGCAAAAATATTCGAAGGACAGTTTTCGTTTAGAGGAGTATTGGTAGATGATCTTATAATTATCAAAGCATAGGCGGAATAACCAATCAGAATTACTCCAACCGCTAATAAAATTGTATTTGCTAATACTTTTTGAGTTTTTATAGTATATCTAATTGCCCAAATGAAAACACTTGCGATAAGCAATACAAAGAATACTAAGCCGCTATTGAAGGGTAATCCAAAACCATTTACAAAAAGAAATTCGAACCATGACGCAAAAACAACCGTTCCGGGGATAATAAAATACATCATAAGTCCAAGAATTACAACGGCAGATATACTTGCCAGAATTATCCCTTTTTTTGTAGGTGTGTAATTTTTAAAGTAGTAGATAAAAACGATGGCCGGTATTGTTAATAGGTTAAGCAAGTGAACACCAATTGATAATCCCATCATATAGGCAATAAAAATTAACCATCGATTGGCGTATGGTTTATCCGCTTCATTCTCCCATTTAAGAATTGCCCAAAATACAATGGCCGTAAAAAATGCGGAAAGCGCATAAACCTCCCCTTCAACAGCGGAGAACCAGAATGAATCGGAGAAGGTGTAAGCTAAGGCACCAATAAATCCACTTCCCATTATTCCAATTAACTCTGCGGTTGTGGCTTCAGAATCTTTCTTTACGATAAGTTTCTTTGCTAAATGGGTAATAGTCCAAAAGAGGAAAAGTATGGTAAAAGCACTGGCTAGTGCTGACATGATATTGACAGTTATCGCTATTTTAGAAGGATCGCTTGCGAACATAGTAAAGAACCGACCAATAAGCATGAAAATTGGACTTCCAGGAGGGTGACCAACTTCAAGTTTGTATGCCGAAGCAATAAATTCTCCGCAATCCCAAAAACTTGCAGTAGGTTCAATTGTGCTGAGGTAGACAATCGCTGCCACAAGGAATGCAGCCCATCCCGTGATGTTGTTAATCAGGTTGTATTTTTTCATAATTTGATAAAATATAATCAGCTAAAGTAACCAAATTTCCTAAACAGCCTTTCGTTAATGCAACTTTAGCTTTATTTCATTCGATGTTAATCTGTTTTTGACGTACTTTTGCGGTCAAAATACTATTAATATGAAGGATAATAATTGGAAAGATAGGCTTAGCGTTGTCTACTCAACCAACCCCGATTATCAGTATCAGCAGAAAGAGGAGGCAGAAAAGGAAACTCTACCGACTCAAAAACAAACTTTGATTGTTGCCATTGAAAAGAAAAATCGTGGAGGAAAAACCGTCACTCTTGTTAAAGGTTTTATTGGCAGGGAAGATGATTTGGCTGACCTTGGAAAAAAACTGAAAACAAAATGCGGTGTTGGTGGTTCAGTTAAGGATAGTGAAATAATCATACAAGGTGATTTTAAAATTCGAATGGCCGACCTTTTAAAGGAGTGGGGCTATCGGGTTAAAATATCAGGGTAAAATAAAAACATAAGAGGATTCAATGATAAAACGCTTTTTGTTTTTCTTTTTTCTTTTTTTGGCTTCGCAATCAATGGCACAGTTCTACATAACAGGAGTTGAGCCATTCGGAACAAAGTGGAGACAAATAAAAACAGAAAACTTCCGAATACTTTTTCCATCTGAAGCGGAAAAAATGGCGTTTCGGTATGCAAATCTATTAAGCGTTATCCATAGCGTTACACCCAAATCATTGGGTGCTAAACAAAAAATCTTTGATATTGTAATTCATAATCATAGTACCCTTTCAAATGGATTTGTGGCTTGGGCTCCAAAGCGGATGGAGATTATTTCACAGCCACCTTCATCAACAAGCGCACAGCCTTGGCTTACTCAGCTGGCGTTGCACGAAACACGACATACATCACAGCTATTTAAACTTAACAGAGGAATTGTTAAACCATTATCATTTATTTTTGGAGAACAAGTAGTTGGCTATTCTGCTGGACTTGTTCCAAGTTGGTTTCTTGAAGGTGATGCCGTAGCTTTCGAAACAGCAACATCAAACTCAGGCAGAGGAAGACAAGCCGATTTTTATCAGTATTACCGAGCACACTTTTTAACCAAAACGAATCGATTTAAGTACGATAAGTGGCTTTTGGGTTCCTATCGTGATAATATTCCAAATCACTATAGTTTCGGTTACCAGTTAGTAAGTTATGCTAAACTTACTTATGGAAATAAAGTTTGGTCAAAAACGCTAGGTGCAGTCTCGTGGATTCCATTACCAATTTCTCCCTTTTATTTTGGGTTGAAATTTCAGACTGGGCTATCGAGAAAACAGCTTTTTAAATTAGCATTCAACAATTTGGATATCCTTTGGAAATCAAAACAAAATGATTTAGGTTTCATAAATTATCAATCGTTAACCAATGAGGTTAAAGAGTATACCGAATATCGATATCCAAATCTTTTGAGCGACAGCTCAATGGTTGTCTACAAAAAAGATCTTTCAACTTTACCTCGATTTGTAATTATTGATTTTAAAACGAATAAGGAAAAAACGGTGTTCCATCCCGGCTATTTAACCAGCATTCCATCATATCAGAAACAAAATATTTTTTGGACTGAATATGCACCCCATATTCGTTGGGAGTATAAGAGTTTTAGCGTAATAAAATGGTATAATGCAATATCGGACGAAGTGAAAACAATTTCAGATAGAGGAAGATACTTTTCGCCGATTTATAACCCTAGCGATGGCTTTGTTTATGCAATATGCGGAAATGACGATGGAAGTAATGCGATTGTTGCTTTCAATTTAAACGGGGTAAAGCAGAAGAGCGTAAATCTACCAAACTACTATCAACCATTTGAAATTTCATGGAATGAAGATAAAAAGCAATTATTAATAGGCGTTGTAAGTGATAATGGAAAATCGATTGTTGGGCTTAATAATTCCGGTGTTTGCGAAGTGATTTATGGCCCAACTTTTCGCGACATTCATTCCATTTCATCATCAGGCGACTTGATTTTCTTCTCAACATCTAATAATTATAAGGAGGATGTATTTGCCTTTGATGTTTCTACAAAAAAAGTAAGCCAACTTACCAATACTGCTTTTGGGGCAACAGATCCTTTTTATGATTCAAATTCAAAAAGGATAGTTTTTTCAAGTTACTCCTCAACGGGTTATTGCATCTCAACTGCAAATATTGATACTACAAATGCACAAATTACATTAAGCACAATTGACGATGATAAGATAACTGCGGGGCTAAGGGCATCAGAGAATTTTAATATCGATTCAATCGAAATACCCAATAAAACCTATGATATTCATAAATATCGAGGTTTAAAAACGATAGCAAATATTCATAGCTGGACACCGTTTTATTTTGATATAAATCAGCTAGCAGTAGGTGAAGTAAATATTAAACCCGGGGCAACCGTTTATTCTCAAAACCTTACGGGTACATCCGTTTTAACAGCAGGGTATGGATATGATAAAACACATTTAGCTCGTGTTAATTATCAGTATTATGGCTTGTTTCCTGTGTTTTCATTGCAATTTGAATTGAGTGGCATTTCTCCGTGGATTTATCATATTAATAACACTGATTTACTAAACACGGTAAAGCAACGAAAGGAATCGACCCTTAGCGTTTATCTTCCCTTAACGCTTTCGGCGAATCGTTTTTCAACGATACTTTACCCATTTTTTCAGATAAAAAGCACCAATGATTATTTTCTATCGACCAGCGATAGTTTGTATCATAAGGGATTTCATCGATTCAACTACCAGATTTACTTTTCATCACTACAGAACCAAGCCTTAAAAAATGTTCGACCTCGATTGGGCTTCTCCGCAGATGTCAACTTCGAGGATGCTCCGTTTAATCGAAACAATTTTGGATCATTGGTTTCAGGCGCATTTTTAATCTATTTACCAGGGATTGGTAAAACTCACAGCTGGCTTATTAAGCAAAGCTTTCAGAAACAAAAAATTCAGCGATATTTTTTACCCAATAAGATTATCTTTCCTCGTGGTTACTCTGATTTTTACTCCGAGAGATTTAGCTCCATTTCTGTCGATTATTTATTGCCAATAGCATACCCCGACTTTGCAATCGGTTCTCTTGCATATCTAAAACGGATTTCGTTGAACGGATTCTTCGATTATGCAACGAATGAATTTAAAACCTCTTCAGGCAGATATTCCCGGGTAATGAAATCGTTTGGCTTTGAAATTTTTACGGATGTAAATATGTTCCGAACAAGGTACCCAATTCGCTTTAAACTACAGCAAGGATGGGCAGGTGATAACTTTTTACCGTTTAACTCGTTTAGTATATTTGTAGATTTTTACGGTCAATAACCAATCAATTTTAGTGTTTTTTTCTGATTACCATTCATCAATGGGATATGTAATTGATCTAAGTTATTTTTAAACTTTTAAAACTCTTCGGTTAATGAATCAAGAAGATGTAAATAGTCGCAAAAAGGAATTAAGAAAGTTGATCAAGGAGAAAAAAAAGACCTTTTCACCTGAGAATGCAATTATTGATTCCGAGATTATTTTTAATCACGTTGAATCATTACCTCAATTTATTCAAGCCAAGGTTATTCTTGCATACTGGTCGATGCCCGATGAGGTGAGCACGCATCATTTTGTACAAAAATGGGCTGCCGAAAAGAAAATGGTTTTACCAATGGTTGTGGGCGAAACGCTTGAATTGAGAGCCTTCAACGGACTGCAAAACCTTGTTGCCAATGAATCTTTTGGTATTCATGAACCCAAAACCGAGGAGTTGGTAAACCCAAAGGATGTTGATTTTGCCATTATCCCAGGAATTGCTTTCGATAAAAAGGGTAACCGATTGGGCCGGGGCAAAGGGTTTTACGATCGCTTTCTTAAGCAAACCAACGCATACAAAGTAGCCGTTGGCTACGATTTTCAGATTATTGACGAAGTTCCGGTATCATCCCTTGATGTTCCGGTTGATATTGTTATTTCAACAAATTAAACCAAATGATTATCAGCAATCGTTCCTTTTCCTTCGAATTTATCGAAATTACTCTGATAGGTTCTTCGAGCTCTGACAGGAAATTTCATCGGAAAATGACCTTTCAGAGTCGGTAGACCTGAAAGAGTCAATGCGTATTCTCGATTAGGTGTTGTTGCTGACAAACGCATTAAAACTTTTTTATATGATTAAACGATTACTCTCTTTTGTTTTACTGGTAAGCTTAACATTTGCCGTTTTTGCACAACCTGCAGGTTATTACAACAACGCAGTAGGGAAAACAGGTGCTGAATTGAAAACGGCTTTGTATAATATCATAAAGGGGCATACTGATTTAGGATATGATGGTCTCTATACGGTTTATACCACCTCAGATAATCTTCCCTCAGGAAAAGTCTGGGATATGTACTCTATAAAAGCGGATGGTACAGCAAACTATTGGTTTAATCACGCAAGTAGCGATCGGTGCGGTTCATACTCTAGCAAATCGGATTGCTATAATCGTGAACACACTTTTTGCGATAGCTGGTTGGGCAAAGCCTCTCCACAGCGCTCGGATGCACATCATATCGTTCCAACCGATGGCTACGTGAATAACCGCAGAAGTAGTTTTCCTCATGGAGAAGTTAAAACGGTATCGTGGACATCATCGAACGGTAGTAAATTAGGAAATTCTGATCCAGCATCAGGTTATTCCGGAGTTGTATTTGAACCAATTGATGAGTTCAAAGGAGACTTTGCTCGCATGTACTTATATGTGGCTACACGCTACGAGGATAAAATTGCCGGATGGGTATTGAATGGTTCTGCAGGTGAAATTTTAAATGGTACTACATATCCTGCTTTTAAATCGTGGTATGTTAGCTTGCTACTAAAATGGAACGAACAAGATCCCGTAAGCCCAAAGGAAATAGCAAGGAATAATGCCATTTATGCCTTACAGCACAATCGCAACCCTTACATCGATCATCCTGAATATGCCGAAGCGGTTTGGAGTAGTGGTCCGGTTGCTTTAAGCTTTACCAGCTCTGCGATTACAACGGCAACAATTAATCAGCTATACACCTATTCCGTTTCGGTAACTGGACCAGTAGGCTCAACATTTACAATTTCCGCTCCAACAAAACCAGCTTGGCTTACCTTAACAACGGGTACAAACGGAAATGCAACATTAAGCGGAACAACAACATCAACAGGTTCTTTTGATGTTGTTCTTTATGTTACCGATGGAGCATCAATCAAAACACAAGCATTTACTATTCAAGCGGCAGCACTGGAAGGGTTAAAATTTACCTCTTCTCCAACGCTAAGCGCAACGGCAGGAAGTCTATACAGCTATAATGTTACAACATCCGATAACGCTAATCCATCAGCGACTATAACCATTACTACAACCGCAAAACCCGATTGGTTATCAATCTCTAGCGTAATTAATGGAACGGCAACCCTAAGCGGTACCCCTCTGCCAGCTAATGTTGGTGCAAACGTTGTTACTCTATCTGCAACTGATGGCAGCACAACCGTAACTCAAACCTTTACAATTACTGTTGGAGTAGCAGGGGTTGGCAAAATAGAAACGTTTGAGAATATGCCCACCGCCTCTCCTTCATCCTATTCCAGTAGGTCATGGGTAGGTGATAATAGTATTAGCTGGACAGCAACGCTGGCGCGAACAGATCAAACAATTAATACAAAAGCAATTTGTTTTAAGGCCGACGCAACAGCAGATCTTCTATCAGGTACTATTTCTGGAGGATGTTCACAGATATCATTCAAGCACCAACAGATGTTTACAGGAAGCGGAGGCTCCGTTACATTATTTATTAACGACCAACAAATTGGCTCTCCCGTTTCTGTTAATACCGCTGTTCAAACAGCCGTGATTAATAATTTTAATGTTACTGGAAATTTTACAATAAAATTAGTTTCCAATGGTGCTTCTCGAATTGCTATCGATGATTTATCATGGGTAGGAGCAGCAACAAATGTTTATCCTGTCGTTGCAAATATTAGCACCTTACCCGTAAACCCAACAACGAATGATAATGTGGTAATTTCTGCAAGTATATCCGATTCCGATGGAACCATTAAGGAAGCAATTGTTAAATGGGGTTTATCTGAATCGGCCCTGAACAATATATTACCGATGACTCTTGATGGATCTGTTTATAAGGCAACTATTCCAAAACAAGCAGAAGGAACAGTATATATAAGTGTTAATGCCAAGGATAATTTGGACGCTGCGTCATCGGTTTTATTTAGCTATGACGTTGTACAGAATGAAATGCCTGCCATATCAAATATTAACAATGACCCATTAACTCCCGTTACAGGTCAAGTTATTAGAATAACTGCAACAATTACCGATGCCGATGGCTCAATTGAAGATGCTTGGTTAAACTGGGGAACGTCATCTTCGGCTCTTACTAATCAGCTTAATCTAGTTTTTCTTGATGGGAAATATGAAGCAACAATACCTGCGCAAGATCAGGCTCGAACCGTTTATCTAAGGATTAGCACTCGCGATGATATGGGTGCCGAAACCACTAGCACATATAATTTTGTGGTTGCACAAAATGCCATTCCTACTATTACCAATATTACACGGTTGCCACAAAATCCCTACGTTGGTGATGAGGTAACCATTTCTGCGGCAATAGTTGATTCTGATGGAACCATCCAAGAGGCATTGCTAAAATGGGGCACATCTGCCAATAACCTGAACAATGCGCTAACAATGACTCTAGATGGGGAATTCTATAAAGCAATTGTTCCTGCGCAATCTTCTGCATGTACAATCTTCCTGAGTATTAATGCCAAAGATAATAGAGATGCAATAGCTACTGAACTATATAATTATGCCGTATTGCAAAACCAGCTTCCAACTGTTTCAAATATTATATATTCTCCACAAAGTCCGCTAACAGGACAAACGATAAGCGTATCTGCAAGCATTACCGACAGCGATGGTGCAATTCAAGAGGTGTGGTTACTTTGGGGAACAACAGCGGAGAATTTAAGCAACAATATTGCAATGACATTGAGTGATGGTAAATATTCAGCAACAGTTCCTTCTCAATCTGTTGCCGGAACAATTTATATCTCAATTAATGCTAAGGATAATCTTAATGGAATAACAACAGCTACAAATAACATTAGCGTTACTCAAAACCAATCGCCTGCAATATCGGCCATAGCATTGGCTCCGCAGAGCCCAATAACAGGGCAAATCATAACCCTGTCGGCAAATATTACAGATAACGATGGTTCAATCCAACAGGCATGGATAAAGTGGGGAACAGCAGCTAACGATTTGAGCAACAATGTGAATATGACATACAGCGATGGAAAGTATAATGCAACCATCCCTGCTCAATCATCGGCAGTAACCATTTATTTGAGTGTAAATGCTAAGGATAACCTAGATGTTGAATCAACATCGCTATTCAATTTTGCAATTGCTCAAAACCAGCTGCCTTCAATTTCGAACCTTACAATCTCTCCGGTGAGTCCAACAACCGGACAGGCAATAACGGTCTCTGCAACGCTTACTGATGCTGATGGTAATATTCTTGACGCTTGGGTTGATTGGGGTAATGCAGCAAACAGCTTAACCAATAAGGTTAGTCTGTATTTTTCAGCAGGAAGTTACAGCTGTACAATACCTGCTCAATCAGCAGCAGGAACTGTTTATCTAGCAATAACAGCAAAAGACAATATTCAAGAAACATCAACATCTTCTTTTAATCTCAGTTGGTTTAATTCCTCGAAGCTCTGCTTCGAAAAATAATATATTTTTGTTATGTGAGTGAATATTTACATAAAAGTCATAATGTAACAGTTTTGCTGTATCATTTTGTATGCCCTGCAAAATATAGGAGG
>JANYLA010000136.1 GCA_025361485.1 Bacteroidales bacterium | reverse complement strand
CGAAATATTACAAATTCTAAGCATGTCTCTTCTGGATAAAACTCCTGTAAAAGAGTTGATTAACAAACCTATTCTACAAAATTTCAAAGAACCTTTATGTAATCAGCTGAATATCTTTTAGTTTTTATGGTATGCTAGTGAATAAATATATAAATCAACATGATAATTGGAATTATTTACAATCACAAATTTATAGTTGCTATCATAAGGCTCTGGCTCGCAAGAAATAACACCTAATCCAATAAGTGTAAAAATTAATATATTTTTCATTTTCCAAAGAATTAAGTTTTTATTTATCCCTGTAACGTATGTAAAATTCTAATGTTGGATAAAAAATAATTACCAATAAAGTGTAAATAATTCGTTAATATCTGCATCAGTTACCCCTGTAATCTTATGTTTTTTAATTTCATCGCGTAAACTACTTAAACCATAAGAGTTTCTAAGAATATTGTTTTGAATATAAGGGAGGGTGTAACCAGAAATTCTGTCGTTTGGATATGATGTGCTTCCATAATTTACTATAACACCACCAATATATACATTGTATCTTTGGTTAACGTTATCTATTAAATCAATAAAAAGGGGCGTATAGTCTTTGTCGGTAACAAACGGCCATTTAAGCTGACCTGTATAAGGGCAATCATAATTTATGGCTTTAGCACCACCATACTTTGCTCCCATTTTATGGTACTCATCATTCGAAAATGCCCATTCAACAGCTTCAGCCCAACTTTCGTAAATAGTCTTGGTGGTTATAGCATAGTTAAATATACCTCCGTATACCCAATGGCTTAGGTGTCCAAGTTCATGGGCGGTAGTACCAAAAATTTCATCCGTCGGCTTATAACTACCCGTTTTTGGATCTTTACCCCAAATCTTAATATCGGGCAAAATACCTCCTCCCCAATCGCTCCAGAAAATACCTGTGCCACGATCATCCATGTAACATATTTTGGTTTTGGAGCTCGTAATAGGTCTTTGTATTCCAAGGTTATCACCATAAAAGTGTTTATGTGCCGCACGGTGCATGGTGGCATACATGATTGATTTGCCGCCTTTCTTTATATTAAGATTCCAGTCACCCCTCTGTTTAGGTCCGTTATACCATGCCTGCCAAATCATACCGTTTCTAATATCATAATGGGATCTTTCCCATTTAATAGAATAGTTAACATTACACCTGAACTGAGAGGTTTTAAATTTTCCGTCGGCATCAGTCAAATTTCTTTCAATATGAACAAACCAGCGGGCATGTACACTTGCCCCTTTAAGGGGAATGTAGCTACCTGGGGTTGTGTTCGCAACCGTGCGGTAAACTGCTCGTTTACACTGTTCTACAGGTGGATATTGAGCTACTCGTTGATTTCGCATCAATGCTTCAATCGGTAATCCTCCATCGCAATCATAATACTCTCAGTGGTCGAAAACTTGAGTGTATGTTGTTGTGCTTCCGATAACATCATCCCAAACCTTAATCGTTCCTTTCGGTGACCATTTAGATGAGAATATCCCCTTTGTGCTGCTCGAGTCAATTCCAATTTGGGGTAAGTTACCAGTTATTTTAACTGATTCATACTCCAAGTCAACTAAAAGTTGAGACACTTCAGGTGAACCTGTTGAATAAGTAATATCATCATCGGGAATATACACTTCGTAAAGCAATTCATGCTGAACGTTAGGAATAGTATGTTTTATGGGTATGACGCAGTACTGCCATGTTATTGCTGTTTGTGGCAAGGATGGATCATGATAATACGTACCCAAATTTGATATTTCAAAATTCAACGGAAAATCGTAAAAAACCAATGTGGTATCTGATTTAAGCAAGCCCCATTCCTCTTCGGTATTGGGTAAAAATCGCATATACATATGAGTTGGCTGGATATCAACATCTGGTAAACTGGGATTGGTAGCCTTCAAATTCGAATAAGCCCTTTTCATATTATTCAGCGCATAAGGGTCTTCAAGTTTATTTCCTAAAACGATGAGCTCCTCATTCTGCTGTACTGCATAACTCTTTTTACTGTACTTATCAATCGGAATCTCTTTCTCTTTTGAAGGGTTAGGCGTGTATTCATCCTTCGTACAGGCTTGTAAACCAATTGTAATTGCTACCGTTGCCGTTGCTAATATTTTCAAATACTTCATGCAGAGTGAAGTTAGGGTTAAATCTATTGTTTTTTGAATCATTTCCTGCTTTTAGGAAATTCTGGATACACTGCTTACTTTTTTTAATGACAAAGCATTTATTGCCTGTAACGTGCGATTAATTAAACACAACATTATATTTTTTTCTCAAACTTTATCCTAATAAACTCCTCATGAACTTCACCATCAACTCCATGATTAATAAAACCATTTTCTTCGAGTAGCTGGCTGAGGGATTTATCGTCAACAGGTGTTGAGCCTTTAAGAATTGTTGAACCGTTGTTTTTAGCCAATTCTTCTGCAAATTTTAATACTTCTGGAGCAAACCCGCGTTTTTGAAAATGAGGAAAAATAGCTAAACGGCTTATTGTAGTAGTTTTTAGCGTTGATTTGTCAGGTTTAATGGTAACCGTTCCAATGGTAACCATATTAACCACCAGCAGGTAAACATATTGTTTTTCAATATCTTCCGATATTTCATTGTAGTCAGCCAAGCTATTGTTCCAATACTTTACACCTTTCTCAATGAGCTGTCGCGAGCATTCACGAATAATATATAGAACTTCAATCAGTTTATTTTTATCAGCAAGGAGGATTTCCATAACAAACTCTTATTTTTTTTGATACACAAGCTCACCTGCAACAAAAGTGCTAATAACTTTTGATTTGGGCAAATCGGTCTCAGGAGCATTCATTAAATCAGTGTCGAGAATAACAAAATCAGCCCATTTACCAACTTCGAGGCTTCCCTTGAAGTCCTCTTCAAAGTTGGCTTTTGCTGCCCAGATGGTCATCGCTTTAAGGGCTTGTTCTCTTGTCAATGCGTTTTCGATTTGAAAGCCACCCTCGGGCGAGCCGAATAAATCTTTTCGAACAACTCCTGCATAAAATCCGTATAGCGGATTGATATTTTCAATAGGAAAGTCGCTGCCGTTTGCAAGCCAACCATTCTGTTTTAATAAATCCTGGTAAGCGTATGCGAATTTGATTCTATCTCCTAAACGCTCATCGGCCCAAGTCATATCAGAGGTTGCGTGTGTTGTTTGAACAGATGGGATAACGCTATAAGCTCTAAATTTGGGTAAATCGGTAGGATCAACAACTTGAGCATGCTCAATTCTCCATCGCAAATTGTTAGTTGACTTTAGGATTTTTGAGTACAAATCTAAAATCAAGCGTACACCTGCATCGCCAATGCAATGTGTATTTACCTGATATCCTGACTTGTAAGCAATTTCGCAGTATTTATTTAATTTTTCGGTTGTCTCAACTTGTAGTCCTATTGTATTAGGAGCATCAGAATAAGGCTTAAGGAGCAATGCACCTCTTGATCCAAGCGCGCCATCGGCAAAAAGTTTAATAGAGCGAACGGTTATCAAATCAGTGGAGTAAATTCCCTTTGAAAGGAAATGGTCAACATTTTCTTGGGTAGGGTTAAGCATTGCGTAAACTCTCATCTTAATTTTTTCTGATTTTTGAAGAGAATCAATTAACAGCACATCATTTAGGTCGAGTCCTGCATCCGAAACAGAGGTTAAACCAACAGCAAAGCAGTTTTCCTGTGCCTTTTGTAAAGCCAAGGTTTTAATTGAATTCGAAACCTCGGGAATGATTGATCTTACCAACTCAATGGCATTATCGACAAGAACGCCAGTAAGCTTGCCATCCTTTGAAATCAGCTCGCCTCCATCTATTTTAACCTTTTTATCAATACCAGCCATTTTTAGCGCTAAACTATTAGCAATTGCTGCATGTCCATCGATTCGGACAATGTAAACTGGTTTATCGGGAAATGCTTTATCGAGCAAATCTTTGGTAGGGAATTCCTTAATATCCCACTCATTCTGATTCCAACCTCTCCCTTGCACCCAATCTGATGGAAATTCCTTTTGATGTTTAACCAATCGATCAACTACTTCATTCCACGTTTTTGCACCTGAAAGCGAAGCATTGCTAAGGGTTATTCCATAGTTTAAGAAGTGGCAGTGGGGATCAAAGAAACCTGGGTAAACAAATTTTCCCTTGGTATCAATAATTTTATCGGATAAATACATTGATTCTATTTCAAACTTAGAACCAATTGCAACAATTTTCCCATTGCTAATTGCCATGCTATTGGCTTTGCTAAAGGTTGAATCAATTGTATAAATTGTTGCATTTGCTATAATTAAATCAACTTTTTGGCGTTTTGAACATGCCATAATCAGTGTGGTTGAGATTAAAATAATCGTTATTAGCGCGGTTAAAGTGCCTTTTTTCATCTTTATTACCTTAAGATTAATGTGATAAAAGTATCAAATTTATCTTTTAAAAACATTTGCAAAAAATTATTTCTACTTTTGAAGACTATGAACAGACTTTACCCCATTATATTTGTTGCTTTTGCTTTATGGTTTGCATCTTGCGAACGAGATGATTTTTCTACTAACTCGTCATTAAGGCTTAAATTCTCAACCGATACTGTAATGTTCGATACGGTATTCACTGCTATTGGATCATCAACTCAGCATTTTAAAGTATACAATAAGAATAGGTCTGATTTAAAGATTTCGTCTATTAAGTTAATTGGCGGTAACGCCTCTAACTTTAAAATAAATGTTGATGGTGTTGCTGCAAGTAGCGTT
The DNA here is from genome assembly GCA_025361485.1 of Bacteroidales bacterium. GTDB lineage: Bacteria > Bacteroidota > Bacteroidia > Bacteroidales > Tenuifilaceae > UBA8529. The sequence continues at coordinate 25,162 of JANYLA010000136.1, read as the reverse complement.
GAGGATATTACCATTCGAAGGAACGATAGCCTTTTTGTTTTTGTTCAGGTTACTGTCGATCCTACCAGTCAGAACTCACCGCTATTAATTGCCGATTCTATTGTATTCGTTACCAATGGGAATGTTCAGGATGTTAAATTGGTTGCCTGGGGGCAGGATGTTCATCTATATAATTCAGATTCTATTGAAACCAATACCACGTTTATTGCCGATAAACCATATTTAATTTACAATTATTTGTGGGTTAAGCACAATATTGAGCTGAATATCATGGCGGGAGCCAAGTTATTTTTTCATAATAATGCTTTTTTGCGAGTTGATGGTACGCTTGGGATTAATGGTGAATTCGATAACCCTGTAACTTTTGAAGGTGATAGAAGAGAAATTTTTTATCGTGATAAAGCAGGACAATGGGGCGGGATTTGGCTTCATTCAGGAAGCAAATACAACGATATTAAGTGGGCTGAAGTTCGAAATTCAATCAACGGAATTATTGTCGATACGTGTTTTACTAATGATGCTCCCACGTTGAAAATTAGCAACTCGAAGATTGAGAATGTAAGCTCCATAGGGCTTTATGCTCGCGGCTCAAAAATCGATGCTGATAATTGTTTATTTTCAAATGCAGGTCAGGTAAGCGTTGCATTAACAATGGGTGGAGCATACAGGTTCTACCAATGTACTATTGCAAACTACTGGGGGCAGTATATTTACCGAAAAGGTCCAGCACTACTGCTTAATAATTATTATTTATACACAAAGGTTACGGATGGTCCGCTGTTTGTTGAGCCTCGTGATTTAGTGCAAGCCTCGTTTTATAATTGTTTGGTTTATGGGAGTAGGGATAAGGAGTTTGATATTGACAATAGTTATAAAGGGCAGGTGGTTAGCGCAGCGATGAGTTATAATTTTGATCATTGCATTTTAAAGGTTCCCAGTGATTATGATATTTCAGATATCACAAAATATATAAGTGTTACTAAGAAAGATCCAAAGTTTAAAGATCCTTGGAAATTGAATTTCCAACTCGATACGTTAAGCCCAGCAAAGGATAATGGAAAAGTTGATTATGCTACAACGTATCCAATTGACCTAAAGAATATAAGTCATCTTCTGGATTTAGGACCCGACTTAGGTGCTTATGAGCGAAAAGAATAATAAAAGATCTAAAATATGTTTAGATGTATTCTGATAGTTTCATTACAATTTTTCTTTTTCAATACTGCAATTTTTGCTCAGAAAGCAGATACCCTTCAGAGGTATCGTGCCATGTTCTATAACGTTGAGAACCTATTCGACTCCTTCGACGATTCGTTAACTATTGATGAAGAATTTACTCCAATGGGAGCTCGTCATTGGACTTGGGATAAGATGAACGATAAGATTAATGGTATCTACAAAACGATTGTTGCGGTAGGAGGATGGGAACCACCCGTTTTTGTTGGCATGTGTGAGGTGGAGAATGGTTATATGCTTTACCGAATAACCCACGAAACCCCATTGTTGAAATTTGACTATGGAATTATTCATCGCGAATCGCCCGATCCGCGTGGAATTGATGTTGGGCTGCTTTATCGCAAGGATTTGTTTGATTTACAAGAATCGAGATTTTTTCAGGTTGTTTTCCCCGATGACCCAAAACGTAAAACTCGTGAGATTCTTTACGCCAGAGGCGTAATTGCGGGTGCTGATACCATACATGTTTTTATTAACCATTGGCCGTCGAAGTTTGGAGGAGAATTAGAGTCAAATGCTGGAAGATATGCCGCAGCGAGCACCTTGAAACAAAAAGTTGACTCCATCAAAATTTTTTACCCCGATGCACGAATCCTTATTATGGGCGACTTTAACGATGAACCCGAAAGCACTCCGCTGGTCGATGGACTAAAGGTTTGTTTAAATACTTTTGATAAGTGCCCTTCGGGCTTAGTAAGTATTTCAGCAATATTAAGGGCGAAAGGGCAGGGCAGCTATAAGTATAAAGGGGTTTGGGGCATGATTGATCAGATGATAGTTTCTGAGAGTCTGCTCGATAAAAATCATAAAATATTTTCATCGCCCGAAAATGCCTCGGTGTTTAATGCTGATTTTTTACTCGAACCCGACGATGCATTTATTGGCGAAAAACCATTTCGTACATTTGTTGGCTTTAAGTATCATGGTGGTTTTAGCGATCATTTGCCCGTTTATATTGATATTTTAACAAGAAAAAAGTTTTAATATTTTTGCAATTTTATTACCTTGATTATTTTATAATTCTATGAAAACTCGTGAATACTATATCGAATTGCTTTCAAAGCATGTATCAAATCCAAAAATGATTGCTCATTGCATAGCCTCCGAAGCAGTTTTAAAAGCCCTTGCCCGAAAATTTGGAGAGGATGAGGATATATGGGGTATTGCAGGACTTCTTCACGATATCGATGTTGAAATAACAAATGGTGATTCGAAAAAGCATGCTTTGGTAGGAGCAGAAATGTTAACCAATGAGCTACCTCCCGAAGCGGTTGATGCAATTCGAATGCATAACGAATTTGCCACAGGACAGCAGCGTACAACCCGCTTTCAGCATGCCTTAGCTGCTGGCGAAACCATTACAGGTTTAATATTTGCCACTGCAATGGTTTACCCCGATAAAAAGATTGAGAGCGTTAAGGTTAAATCCATTACAAAACGAATGAAAGAGAAAATGTTTGCTGCTTCGGTTAATCGGGAAACGATTATGGAGTGCGAAAAAATTGGAATTCCGATCAATGAGTTTGCCGAAATCTCATTGGCGGCACTGCTACCTATTGCTGCAGAACTTGGTTTTTAAATTGAACTTCGAGAGTTTAACTTTTTAATACCAACAAGTCTTTCATATCTCAGTCCTACGCATTTGTAGTAAGCAAGAATCAAATAATCATTCTCAGTTTCAAAGTGATTTCCCTCAAAAAATGCAGGATCAATTTCCCCTGTTTTAATATCCTTAACCACATAGCGATAATTATAATAACCTTGCTTTAGCTGCAAACGCAATTCATAAGCCGATCGTTGATAGTTATAATTCATTTTGGATTGAGAGGTCAACTGCCAATCGGTAAGCTCTCCGTAAACAAAAACCTCCTTCTCAGGAAGTTGATCATAATAGGGAAGCGTAAAGTAAACCCAAATATAATCTGCTTCAATATCGCTTTGTTCACTTCGTTCTAGGTTTATTTTACATCTGCCGTTAATATCTTCTGAAGATGAGTATTTCTGTTTCCTATTGTTCTCTGATGGTAGAAGCAGAACATTATAAGTTCCACCAACCAAATCGATGCTTTGAATACCCGATGAAATAAAGCGTATTGAATTAATATTGAATGAGCGGAACTCATTAACTCCATTAAAAATAAGGTTATCTGGCGATGAATAGGCTATCTCATTCGATTTAATAAATGTTGGCTTTATTCCAAAAAAAGACCCTTGAGGCTGTCCGTTTTGAAGTGCTACTATTGTCAAATCGGTATAGGGATTTGAGATGTTTAGAGGGCTGGTAGTGACTGTAAGTTCGATTTGCTGGGAGGTTAAGCGGCTCTCTGAATCAATGGGTTGTCTTATACTTGCATTCAGTGGCAAAATATTTTCAACGACCATAAATCGTTGTTCAAAAGCAATATTTTCATAATTATTAGTATCGAAAACCTTAATGATATAGTTTCCCGAAAGTTTTATTTTGACATCGTTATTGGGAATCTGGAGCTTGTAATGGGTGTATGGAACAGTTGTAGAGTATGAGTTCTGGTAATCGTTTATCGAGTTGGTTTCAAATCCTTCCATGTAATCTGATTTTATTATCTTGGATTCTTCCCAATTGCTGGAGCAATGAATTAGTGTATATGAATAGGCAATTGGATTATCGGAAAGATCATCAAAGGTTAAGGTAATAGATTCACTGCTACCCAGCTCAATGATTGGATCGGAAAGATCGTTGCCAGTTTTATGAATTTTAATGGTTTTGATTAAACCATCTTCATAATAAGAACTGGCTGCATAGGAATTAATGAATTGAATCGAAATGTAAGTAATTAGCAGATAGATGGTAATCCATTTATTAATTTTATTCATAATAGAATCAAGTATATATGTGCTTAGTTAATAATTCTGAACTTTTCATTTTAGTTTTCAATTGCCATATTAACTATTTTGTAAACTTAACCTTTATTAACTCTTGTTAACCCGCGTTAGCTATTGTATGCCTTATCTTTGTACCATAAGTTTTAGGAAAACAAATAGAGTTTTTTCATACAAAGGTTTAGGTTAATAAAGTTTAGGGTTTGGTTTTGAGGCTGCTCTGGTTAAGCAGCCTCTTTTTTTTGCCTAAAAATTTATAAATATGATATTCTTTTGAATCAATGAATACGCCAGTATTCTAAACCTTTACATCTTTAATATCTACTTCAATCTAATTTTCCTCTTAACCGTTTTAACATCTTTTTCTTTGTAGATGAATATTGATATTTAGTAGTCAATATCGTTTTTCTCGTAAAATAAACTTCAAATTTATTTATTTTTATGTGATTCCGAGTTATTTTTACAGCACTAATCGGTACTTCATTAAATTGATTGAAATTTCTGACTACAGCACAAAACCGATATAAACTAAGATGTTATGAAAAAACTTATTATAATCATGTTGATTTCCATTTTGGCAAAAGAAGGTTTTAGCCAAACAACTAGCTGTACAAAAGGTAATTGCGATAATGGCTGGGGTATTTATGAATGGATATCAGGAGCTAACCTGGGCGATAAGTATGTAGGCGAGTTTAAAAACGGAATTCGTGAAGGGGTTGGGGTTTATACTTGGCATACTGGCGATAAATATGTTGGAAATTGGGCTAATGGAGCAATCAATGGTTATGGTACTCAGTATTTTGCTGATGGTTCAAAAATGTCAGGTTCTTTTAAGGATGCTACTCTAGTTGGAACAAAGGTTCCAACGGCTGCTTGCCTCTCAGGCGATTGCGATAATGGTTATGGAGTATGGGTTTATGATTCGGGTGACCTTTATGCAGGATATTGGAGTGGAGGTTTTAGAAATGGTGAGGGAGTATACCTTTATGCCGATGGGCAGAGGTATGTAGGTAATGTAGTTCAGAACAAAAGGAATGGTTATGGTACTTACAATTGGCTTGATGGCTCGTCCTATGCAGGTAATTGGAGAGATGGACAACAAGATGGTTATGGAACATCCATCGCTGCTAATGGTTCTGTTCTAACAGGAACATTTGAGATGGGAAAGTATATTGACAATACTTCGCAGAATAGCAATTCAAATACATCATCAAAATCATCATCCTGCTTAACAGGTAATTGTGATAACGGATGGGGTGTTTACGAGTGGGAAACTGGTGATAAATATGCTGGCGATTGGAAAAGTGGGACGAGAGATGGTGATGGCGTTTATACATGGGCTAATGGCGATAAGTATGTTGGAGGATGGATTGGCGGTATTATAAATGGATATGGTACACAATACTATGCAAATGGAACAAAAAGCTGTGGATACTGGGAGAGCGCCAAATTAATTGGTAAGAACTATACTGAACCTACTTGTATTTCGGGCGATTGCAATAATGGTTATGGTGTTAGAATCTTCGATACTGGCGATAAATTTTCCGGATACTTTAAGGATACCTATAGGACAGGCTCAGGAACTTATCTTTACACTGATGGAGAGAAATATGCAGGTAATTTTGATAATAATAAGCGAAATGGTTATGGTATCTATTACTGGACTGATGGTTCATTCTATGAAGGAAATTGGAAAGATGGTAGTCAGGAGGGACAAGGTACCTTAACAAAAGTTGATGGAACAAAGCAAATTGGAAAGTTTGATAAAGGGAACTATGTTGGTGAATCGAGTAGCACTAATTTGGTTTCAACCTGTTTAACTGGCGACTGCGATAATGGATTTGGCATTTATACTTGGGGCGAAGGGAATTGGGCTGGCGATAAATATATTGGCGATTGGAGGGACGGTCAGCTGAGCGGAAAAGGGTATTATTATTGGCATAGTGGTTCCAAGTATATTGGAAGTTGGGAAAATGGAAAACAGAATGGTTTTGGTACACAGTACTATTCCGATGGAACAAAAGCTATAGGCGAATTTAAGGATGGCAGCCTTTTAGGTTCTAGCAAAACAGAAGGATGCGTTTCGGGAAATTGCGCAAATGGATTTGGTATTTGGATTTTTGAGTCTGGTGATATGTATGAGGGTTATTTTAATGAAAAACTTCGAAATGGCGCAGGTATTTATCTCCATGCCGATGGTATGAAGTATAACGGCAACTTCGCAAATGATCAGCGGAACGGGTATGGTACATTCTATTGGACAGATGGGTCTTTTCATGCAGGGAATTGGAAAGATGGAAATCAAGATGGGCCGGGCTCATATACAAAAGCCGATGGTACTTTGCAGTTAGGAAAATGGGAGAATGGTGTTTATGTGGGTGCTTCGGAGAAGAGCGAGAACGATGGACAAACCTATTTAGCTTCCAATAGCAACACAAATTTTACCAACAAAAAGGCAAGTGTTTCCGATAGAATCAAATCCTATGTTGAAGAGAAAGTAAACCTATGGCAACAAAAAGGGGAATTTGAAAAAACAGTAGACTATAAACTTCGTGTAACAGAAACAATTCGGAATAAGAAAATCGAAGATTTTCAGAAAGAGGCAATTGAAAATCTTAAAAAGGAATTTAAAGAATCCGTTAATTTTAAAGAGGTTAAGTTAGGACTTTATGATGCCGATAATGAGAGCTTTTTACTCTCATCCGATGAACTAGGCGAGTTTGTTGTTGGAGTTCCTGTAGCTGATGCACCCACTTTCAAGCAGAACTTTAATACCTATCAGTTTAATAATCCCGATTTTTTTGTCAAGGATAACAGTTTTGTTCTTTCATATGCTGAGATTGTTAATCCTGTTAATAAGAAAAAATATATTTACGATAGTAAGAACAATGCTACTTATGCAACTACAAACATAAATTATAAGTTTAACGAGATTGTAATTGATGTTGAAGGGAAAGCAGGTGGATATAGTAATAATATTAAGAAAGGAACGAACACAATTTCCATTGGAAAAGCAGAGGTTGATGTGGATATTCCAGTTAGCGGAATTGTCAAGACCAATACTTATGCATTAATTATTGGAAATGAGGATTACACAACATTTCAACCCGATTTAAGCAGCGAGGTTAATGTCGATTTTGCAGCTAATGATGCTCGAGTATTCAAGGAGTATTGTGTTAAAACTTTTGGTATTCCAGAAAAGCAAGTAAAACTATTGATAAATGCTACATCAGGTCAGATGAACCAGGGCATAGCGTGGTTAACCAATTTAATTAGTGTCGATGAGGGAAATGCTGAGATTGTTTTCTACTACTCAGGCCATGGATTGCCTGATGAGAAGACAAAGGAGGGCTATCTTATCCCAGTTGATGTTAGCGGGAATAATGTAACTCAAGGAATTAACCTTAATGGTTTATATGCAAAGCTGAATGAATTTCCATCCAAGAAGGTTACTGTTTTTCTCGATGCTTGCTTTAGCGGAGGTGCTCGGAATCAAGCTTTAGTTGCCATGAAAGGGGTAAAAGTTCGACCCAAAGAGAATGTTGTTAACGGAAAAATGGTTGTGTTTACGTCTAGTTCAGGAGATGAGGCATCAGGTGTTTATCGCGAAAAACAGCATGGATATATGACATACTATCTATTAAAAAACATTCAGGATACTAAAGGAAATATATCCTATAAGGATTTAGCAAATGCGCTAATTAGCAATGTTAAAAAAGAAACTGCGCTAGATGGTAAGGTTCAAACTCCACAGGTTAATGCTAGCTCTGCGGTTGAGGGTACTTGGGAAACTTGGAAAATAAAATAGTTGTATTTTAATATTATAAAGTCCTGTAATGTTAATATTGCGTTACAGGACTTTTTAGTACTTTCGAAAAAATTAAAACCCTATTATTATGATACGTAATTCTTTTTTTACATTAATTTTTCTGGGTTTAGCGAACACATTATTTGCTCAATCCCAAGATAAATCTGAATTTATTAATGTTGAACCCGGTTTCTACCTGAAATCAATTCTAAAGGATGTAAATGCAGTAAACGAAAGTTTGAAGCCTCAAGACCAAAAAACAAACTTTCAAATGGTGCAGGATATTTCTAAGATTCCTAACAAAGTTTCTAATTATAAAGTGTTTTGGTCTTTTCCTCCTGTTTCGCAGGGAAATACCAATACTTGCTGGTGTTTTTCTACTACATCATTCATCGAATCGGAGGTGAAGCGCATCTATAACAAGGAAATTCGTATTTCTGAAATGTATACTGTTTACAACGAGTATATTGAGAAGGCTCGTCGCTATGTTAAGGAAAGAGGAAATTCAGCTTTTGGCGAGGGCTCTGAGGGTAACGCTTTAACGCGTATGTATAAAATGTACGGATGTATGCCTCTTTCGGTTTATTCTGCTTTGCCAGTGGGACGAAAATATCATACTCATGAGGCTTTATTTAACGAGTTGAATTCATTTATGGAGTCGGTAAAAGCATCGAATTTATGGAACGAGGATTGGGTGATATCAACAGTTAAAAACATAATGAACCAATACATGGGCGAACCTCCAGTTAAGTTTACATTCGAGGGTAAGGAGTACACTCCAATATCATTTTTAAAGGATTATTTAAAGATTAATCCTGACGATTATGTTGAGATTCTATCGTACAAACAGGAGCCATACTGGCAAAAGGTAGAATATAAAGTACCCGATAACTGGTGGCATAGTACCGATTATTACAATGTACCGCTCGATGTTTTCATGGACATTGTTAAAAAAGGAATTCGTAATGGATATACAATGAGCATTGGTGGCGATGTATCGGAATCAGGTTTTTCTCGTACTACGCAGGCTGCCATGATACCATCTTTTGATATTCCATCTGCGTATATTAACGAGGATGCCCGTCAGTTTAGATTTTCAAACGAGACAACTACTGATGATCATGGAGTGCATTTGGTTGGATATTGCGAGCGCGATGGGAAAGACTGGTATCTTATCAAGGATTCAGGATCTGGTTCGAGGAATAATGACCCCAATGCACCTGAGTTTGGGTTCTATTTTTTCCACGAAGACTATGTGAAACTTAAGATGATGGGTTTTACCATTCACAAGGATGCTGTTAAAGATATTTTAATGAAGTTCAAAAAATGAGTTTTAAATTTTAATTGGATTTACTATAATATAAAAGAGGGATTTTGATTAATCAAAATCCCTCTTTTCTTAAGTACGAATAAATGATGTTTTAGTTTTTTGGAATCAGCTTCAATTCTTTCCCTTTATCAATCATGAGCTGATACGCCTCGTCAAAATTATTATGGATAACCCCATCAAGGATTGCATCTTTTATTGTGACTTTTATGATTCCAATCTCTTTACAAGGTTTTATTCCAAAGGTTTCCATTATCAGTTCACCTGATATTGGCGGTTGAAAGTTGCGAACAGCATCCTTCTCCTCAATCTCAATTAACTTTTGACGTACTATTTTAAAATTAGCCAAATGCTTACGAACGGTACTGTCGTTTTTTGAGGTTATATCTGCTTCGCAGAGCATCATCAGATCATCAATGTCATCGCCAGCCTCAAAGAGTAATCGCCTAACAGCTGAATCAGTAACAACTTCTTGCGATAGTATTATCGGTCGTAAATGCAGCTGTACTAGCTTTTGTACATACTTCATCTTTTCATTAAGCGGAAGCTTAAGATCCTTGAATATCTCAGGAATCATTTTGGCACCCAAAAACTCATGACCATGAAATGTCCATCCTTGCTTTGGGAAGAATCGTTTTGTTGCTGGCTTGGCGATATCGTGCAATAGGGCAGCCCAAAGTAACCATAGATTATCAGTTTTACGGGCAACATTATCAAGTACCTGAAGTGTGTGTAGGAAGTTATCTTTATGGCTTAAGCCATTTTTTGTTTCAGCGCCTTTCATTTTGAAAAGGTCGGGGATAATCAGCTCAAGCAAACCTGTTTGGTCAAGAAGAAGAAAGCCTGTTGATGGTCGCTCAGATAGAATAATCTTATTGACCTCTTCAATTATTCGCTCCTTGGACACGATATCGATGCGTTTACGATTTTTGTATATCGAAGCAAATGTTTTTTGCTCAATATTAAAATTCAGCTGAGCTGCAAACCTTATGGCCCGAATCATTCGGAGCGGGTCGTCCGAAAAGGTTTGATCAGGTTCAAGTGGGGTTCTAATTATTCTATCATCAATATCTTCAATCCCCTTAAATTGGTCGATTAGCTGTCCGTAGGTTTTGCTGTTTAGGCTAATTCCAAGGGCGTTTATCGTAAAATCGCGACGCTGAAGATCATCATCAAGCGTGCCATTCTCAACAATTGGCTTACGTGAGTTAAGGCGATATGATTCTTTGCGAGCTCCAACAAATTCAATCTCAATATCATCGAGTTTAAGTTGAGCCGTTCCAAAGTTTTTATATACAGATACTTTTGACCTTTTTATCAGCTTCGATACCTTCTTAGCAATCTCAATTCCATTGCCAAGCACAACAATATCAATATCCTTCGAAGTTCGTTTCAGGAATATATCACGAACAAATCCTCCGATTACAAATGCCGATATGTTTTCAGCATCAGCCACTTCTGAAACGATTTTGAATATTGGATGTTTAAGGTGCTCTTGCATAAAGTGGATTAATAGCCTATTGTTATGCTGCCAAAAATACAACTAATTGCCTTTATGGCATAATTGCAAGAGGACTAATGAGTAGATTTATGTTATCAACTTGATATTTAAAACTATTCTATACCTTAAAATCATTATTTTCCGAATAAATTTCCATTTAACTTCGCTGAGCCTTCGGATTCGTCCCTACGGGACTTTATTAAATTTCCATTTTGCTTTCTACCAATATATTGTCCCTAACGGGACAGTCCCAAAGGGACGGCATATTGGTAGATAAAAAGTGAACCCCCGCTAGTTTTAGTCCCGTAGGGACGCAATAAATACAAGCGTTTTGTTAAGTATTTATTTTTTTAGTCGGACAGTAGTGCCTTAAAATATGAAAACGCAGTCAAAAGGGTATTAACCAATAAAACCATTTTTATATGCGTTCCAAATCAACGATTAAAGAAAAGCCAAAAACCATTGTTGAACAGGCTTGTCTCCAAGTGTATGGCTTTAGGGAAATATTCGAAGAGCTTGATGACAGAATTCGCCTAGCCTGTCAGTCAGAGAGCACTCTGAAGAATTATTCACGCAAATTAGCGCAGTTAAGCCTTCATTTTGGTAGACCACCACAGGATATTAGCGAGAAAGAGTTGAATCAATACCTTGCAGCCAAGGCTAGATACAGCAAGACCCCCTCATTAAGTGATTTTAAGTTTTCTGTTTATGGTCTAAGATATTGCTTCAAATTTTTAGGATTAAATGATAGATTAATTCAGCTACCGAGCATCAAACGAGATGGTAAACTGCCTGTAGTATTGAACTATGATGAGTGTAAGGCATTATTCAAAGCGCCATCACTTCTGAAGCATAGAGTTCTTTTATCGTTGATTTATTCGGCAGGATTAAGGGTTCGCGAAGCCAATCGTTTGAAAATTTCAGATATCGATGCGGGTCGCATGATGATTCATATTCGGCAAAGCAAATATAAGAAGGATCGTTATGTGCCGTTATCACCAATGGTGCTTAAAGGGTTGCAAAAGTATTTTTCGGTTGACAAGCCTGTCGATTACCTTTTTAATGGAAATGAACCGGGTTCGCCGTTGAGTATTGGGGGAATGCGATGGGCGCTAGGTGAGGCTAAACGAAGATGCGGTTTTCAGAAGAAGATTACCCTGCATACGCTTCGTCATAGCTATGCGGCTCATTTATTACAGCATGGTTTGGATATTGTTACAATCAAGGAACTGCTTGGTCATGTACGCATTGAGACCACCTTGGTTTATCTACAAGTTGTGAACCTTAACCGTTGTAATTTGTTTAGCCCATTCGATAAGTTGTATAGCCAACCTTCTTTTTCACATTATTACAATTAGCATTGCTCATTATGTTGATAAATATCAATAAAGTTAAAACGAACATTTTGTCATAACTTACGTTTTGGTATATAATTTGATATATATAGATAAGTAGATATGATGAATGGAACTAAATAAACTAAGAATATGATTGAGCACTTAACATTAGAAACATTCAAGCAAAAGGTATTTAACTTTGAGAAGAATACCGAGTGGAAATTTGAAGGCGATAAGCCTGCTATTATTGATTTTTATGCCGATTGGTGTGGACCATGCAAAATGGTTGCTCCAATCTTAGAAGAGCTTTCAGCAGAGTATGATGGAAAACTGAATATCTACAAAGTAGATACCGAGAGCGAGCAGGAGCTAGCGTCTGTTTTTGGTATTAAAAGTATTCCTTCGTTACTCTTTATTCCTAAAGATGCTCAGCCACAAATGGCGCAGGGGGCATTACCTAAGGATTCTTTTAAAAAGGCTTTTAAAGAGGTATTAGGAGTAGAGTAAAAAAAGAACCGGTTTTAACCGGTTTTTTTATTTCTATTTTTCAATAATCTTTATCTCAATTCGCCTATTCTGCTGACGACCATACTCTGTGTCGTTTGAACTAATTGGAATGTTTGAACCAAAACCCATTGATTGAAGTCTATCACAAGAAATTCCCCTACTTATTAGGTATTCAACTACGGACTTTGCCCTTCTTAGTGATAGTTCAGCATTATATTCTTTGACTCCAACATTATCGGTATGCCCTGATATTTGAATTCGAATAGTTGTGTTTCTATTCAAATAACTTACAAGTTGATCGAGCATTGGGAAAGACTTTTTTAAAATGATAGACTTATCAAAATCGAAGTAGATATTTTGTAGAACAAAGCTGTCGCCAATTTTCAAAGAATCAATTCGATCTGCCTTTAAACTGTCAATCTCAGATAAATATAAATTATCGATGAAATACTTTACCAAATATGGGCCACCATCGTAGTTATAGTAAAATTTTTTATGATTAGATTCTATTATTTGCTTATAGTCATCGGATGTTCCATCGCCTAAAACAACAACTTTTTCATTCCCTAAGGCAGTAAAATAGCAACTGGTGGTATACCAGTTATGAAAAAGAGATTCTTTTGAGGAATCTTGAAATGTTAGTTGTACCCTATAGTTACTTGTTTCGTTTCTGAAATCAATACTATCCTTAAAACCGACTAGAATATCAGCTAAGCAGTTAGATTGTCCATAAGCTTTTAAATCTAGTTGAAGATGATATCGATGCCCTTTTTTTAATGGCTCTTTTAATATGGTATACGCTTTTTGAGTGTTCTGGAGTAGTAGAATGCTTATATAATTCAACTTTTGTCCTTGTAGGACAAGTTCCGCCTCGGGATGAAAATTATATTCGAAGACTTTATTTAGAAATCTATCCCTTGAATAGTAAATAGGATGGTTTTTATTTTCTAAATCATAGTACCAATAACTGGGTTGATATACAAGGTTTCTATTAATATCGAGATAAGTAGAATAATCGTCAAATTTTGGGTTTTGGATAAGGTTTTGAGCATGGGTTGAAATCTCAAAAAATAGGATAAAAGAAGATAGTATAAGAATGTCTTTCATAAATATGAATGGATTCAACCCATTAAAACTCAAAACATCAAGCTAGCTAATATCATTTATTTCCTTTTAATACTCTGTAGTTTATTCTCCGACATATAAATCGAGAAATTTTGATATCCGTTAGTTTTAATCATTTCGATACATGCATTTCGATCTGATTTAAAGACTACTCCGAATAGTTTAGATATGAGGTTATTAAACTTTTTACACTCCATAGCATTGGTATACTCTTTACAATCGGCGCAGCTAGCGTAGCCATGCTCCATATTGCAAGAACGAACGGTGCACCAAGTGGCCTTTTTGTTCTCAGCGCAACCGGGGCATGATTCTTTTAAATATCTGCTACACGAACCGCAGTATAACCCGCAGTATGCGATTAACTTTGTATCTGCAATAATTTCTTTCATAGAGCCAATATTTTATTTCTATAAACTAAACACTATCAACTGAAAACTAAATTAATGCCCATCAATTCCCATTCTCATAATGAATAGGTGCTTTAGCGTTTTTGTGATCTCTTCCATGTATTCTTTAACTGCCTTAACGCTGCCGGGCAAGGTGTAAACGAATGTATCGCCCATAATACCTGCAACACTTCGACTTAGCAATGCATTTGGTTTTTCGGTTCCATACTTTATTCGAATCATTTCCATTATACCAGGAATCTCTTTATCTATTTCATGCCTAACAATATCAGGGGTAATATCTCTGGGGCCTATTCCTGTTCCACCGGTTGTGATCAACAAATCATAACCTAACTCCTTTGCTTTTGCAAGATGAATACGAAGTTCCTCCTCTTCATCAGGAATAATGGTTGATTCAACAGTGAATTGCCATTTTAAGTTATCAAAGAATTCGGAAACAAGTCGAACAACCTCTGGCCCGCTTTTATCTTCGTAAACACCTCGACTTGCCCTATCGCTAAGAGTTATGACTTGTATCTTATATATTTTAGGATAAAATGTTAGCACATCATCTGCTTTTAACTTTCCGGGTTTAATTACTCTGCAGAATATACCTTCCTTAGGCATAACACAATTCCCCACCTCTCGGTATATATTACATCCATCGCCATGGCACGATTTGCCAATTTGGGTAACTTCAAGGTCAACATCCTTACCAATAAACCTATCACCCGGTTTTGTCTCTACAAGTTCTATTCCTTGGGTAGTAATATTTTCGGCGAAATCACCAAAATTGATCTCTCTTTTTGCGGATTCTTTGAAACGGTTTATGCTCTCGATTCCTAATAGACTTATTTGTCTATGCCACTCTCCAGCATGAGCATCCCCATCTACACCTAAATTGTTTAAAACAATTTTTTCAACGGGCGTCTTTACAGTTCCTTTCTTTGTAGAAATATTTACAGAAAGAATTTTAATTTTTTGTTCTGTTAACATAGAAGTGTTATAAATTCTGTTTTGTTTTTTCAATTAGAGTAATTCCATCAATCACCATGTTCTTATCAACGGCTTTGCACATATCATAAACAGTGAGAAGAGCCACTGAAACGGCGGTCAATGCTTCCATTTCAACACCTGTTTGTCCAACGCATTTAACTAAACTATCCACTTTAACGCCATTATCTAGTAAAGTTGCCTTAACATCAACCTTGGTAAGCATAAGTGTATGGCATAGCGGGATAAGGCTTGGTGTTTGCTTGGCTGCCTGAATGCCAGCAATTTCGCTAACGGTAAGCACATCACCTTTTTTCATTTGGTTCTCTCTGATAAGTTTTACCGTTTCTGAACTTAACGTGATGAACCCGGTGGCCTTAGCCTGACGTATCTGTTGTGGTTTACCTCCAACATCTACCATGTTGGCTTTGCCGTTATTATCAATGTGTGATAATTCCATATTAGTTGACAGTATTTAGTTGAGAGTTGACAGTAGGAACTACTTTTTATTCTCGTAATAGTTTATAAATCCGCTGATTAGTTTCATGCAAAGATGGATTTTTCAATAGTTTTATTATAATCTTCATTTGAAATAAATGAAAGTTCAAATGCAAGAATGATTTGAGTCTCTAATTCATAGATTGAACCCCTTGAAATGTATAGGAACTGAATTGTATCCTTAACATGATTTCGACCTATTCCTTCAGCTACGTTTGATGGAATTGAAACAACACTTCTTCGGATTTGATTCGTTAAACCGAATTGTTCAGAAGAAGGGAAAGATTCAGTAATCTTATAAATAATCTTTACAAGTTCTTTCGATTCTTTCCAAACCTCTAATTCTTTATAGTCCATAGGTATTAATTTTAGAGTTCTTTACTGTGAACTGTCAACTTAAAACTGTCAACTTATAAATCACCCTCCAATATTGTAGAACTTGCCGCTTTGATTCGATGTTCCGCTTTCGGGCTTTAGGCCAATAGCCATTTCAATGGCTGCTTTAGCACCTAGTTCACGGACACTATAACCTAAATCGCTGAAAAGACACGGTTTAATAAATCCATTAGCCGTTAACCTAAGCCGATTGCAGCTAGCGCAGTTGCCACCTTCGCCACCCTCAACCTGACCAAAAATTCCTTTATCAAGTTTCATCATAGGAATAAATCTTACTTCAAAACCTTGTTTTGATGCATACTCTTTAACAGCTAGTGCATCAGGCTCTGATGATGTTTTCTCGATAACGCAATTAATTTTTATTGGATTAAATCCAACTTTTTTGGCCTCTTCGAGTCCTTTAAAAACATCTTCGATATTACCCCCACGGGTTATCGAATTAAATTTCTCAGGATTGGTGGTGTCGAGACTAACATTTATACGATGCAAGCCAGCATCAAAAAGAGGTTTGGCAAACTGCTGCATCAAAATGGCATTGGTTGTCATGCTTAAATCATCGATTCCATCAATCTCGGCAATCATTCTTACTAGGTCAACAATTCCCCTACGAACCAAAGGTTCGCCGCCAGTTATTCGAACCTTGTTTATGCCTAAGCTAACTGCAACTTTTGTGAAATCAACAATTTCATCGAATGTGAGAATATCTTTATGCTGAAGTATTGTAACGCCATCTTCTGGCATACAGTAGGTACAACGAAGGTTACAGCGGTCGGTAACCGATATTCTCAGGTAGTTTATATTTCTATTATAGCGGTCTAACATCAACAAGTTCCCCCTCTTTTATTTCCGATTCGCCTAGCGGTATCATGATATATCCTTCGGCCTTTGCTAGTGCGAATATATGCGCTGAGCCATGAAATTCAACGGCTTCAACTTTTTTGTTATCATTAATTAAAACAGGAATCAAGCCTAAACGCTCAACTTTTTTGCGTTTGTAGCCATTTGCTAATGGCAATCGAACAACTGATTTTGTATTTGGTTCTCCGCCCATTAACTTCTGAATGGCAGGCTTTACAAGTATTTCGAATTGCATGTACGATGAAACGGGGTTCCCAGGGAGCCCGAAAATCAATTTACCATCCTTTACTCCAAACTTTGTGGGTTTACCAGGTTGTATGGCAATGCTATCGAATAGGATTTGAATCCCAAGTTTTTTCATTACTGATGGAACGTAATCATAATCGCCCATAGATACTCCTCCTGTAAGAATAACGATATCGCTTACTTTTAATGCCTTAGCAATAGCGTCGAAAGTGGCTTCTTCGGTATCCTTTACAATTCCAATATAGTTTGGTGTTGCATTTGCCTTGAGGATTTGACCAACCAGCTGATGTCCATTGCTATTTCTAATTTGGCCTCCTGTTGGAACCTGATTTGGCTCTACAAGTTCATCGCCAGTTACAAGAACAGCAACCGAAGGTTTTACAGTAACAGTGGGTTGTGTGCAACCCAAAGCCGCCATTATGGCAATATGCTGAGCCGAAAGGGTAGTCCCTTTTTGTATTGCGACATCCCCAGTTTTCATATCCTCGCCGAGGATACAGATATTTGCGCGGAGAGTTTCACCTGTAAATACTATTCTATTTGAGCCAATCTCTTTAGTATCCTCAACCATCAGAACGCAGTCGGCACCTTTAGGAATCATCGCTCCAGTCATAATCTTAGAGCATTGACCTTTCTCAACGGTTTTTGATGGAATTGAGCCAGCGGGAATTATCTCGATAACCTCTAATTCGCCTTTTACATCGCTCATTCTACAAGCGTATCCGTCAACAGCAGTTTTGTTGAAAGGGGGCATGTTCATATCCGAAACTACATTGGCAGCCAATGCTCTGCCCATTGAACCCCAGAGTTCAACATTTTCAACCTTATTTAAAGGATTTGAATTTGAAAGTACTATATCAATTGCCTTATCGAGAGAAATCATAGGTCGGTTTTTGAAACTGTAAAGTTGCAAAAAAAAGTTTAAAGTGCCTAGAGTACTTAGAGTGCCTAAAGTTGTCCCATTTAACTTTAAGTACTTATAACTATTTTGAGAATTCAATCATTTATCTATATCTTTGTGGCTGTCTTTTGGGGGTGCCTTAATACAACGGGCTGAGATCATACCCTTTGAACCTGATGCGGTTAGTACCGACGAAGGGACAAGAGTTTTAAATGACCTTAAGTATTTTCCCCCTTTTCTTGGTTGCTGACGATAGGCTATAATTGGCTTGTGCACACCGTTTATAATTGTTCGTTGGTGATATTAAAAATATTAAACCAATAAAAGGAATTTAAAAATGAAGAAATTTGCTTTTATGCTGCTTTTGCAGCTGATGGGTATTTGGCTATTTGCCAATACTAATGTGTCTTATCAATTAAAAGGAAGAATTACCGACGAGAATGGAAATCTCTTAGTAGGAGCTTCTGTTGTACTTGAGAATACTTTACAAGGATGTACAACGGATTCTTATGGTAATTTTTTATTAAATAAAGTAAAATCTGGAGTTTATACTCTTTCTGTTTCATTTGTAGGTTATGAGAAAAAGAGCCTGGAGGTTAATGTTGATAAGGATTTAACTGTAGATCTTTCGCTAACTCCATCATCGATAATGGGTGAGGAGATAGTAGTAAATGCTACAAGGGCATCCAACAAAATGCCAATTGCGCAAACCACATTAAGTAAGGAGGATATCAAAAAAAATAATACAGGCTTTGATGTCCCTTACCTTTTAGAGATGCTTCCTTCGGTGGTAGCAACCTCTGAGAGCGGAACTGGCGTTGGAAATACAGCAATTCGTATTCGTGGTACAGATATGAGCCGCATCAACGTAACTGTAAACGGAATCCCATTGAATGATCCGGAATCACAAGGGGTTTATTGGGTTGATTTACCCGATTTTGCAAGTTCAGTTGATAATATTCAAGTACAACGAGGAGTTGGAACATCTACCAATGGAGCAGCAGCCTTTGGGGCATCAATAAATTTTCAAACATCAACCCTTACGCCTGAGCCTTTTACAAAGATTGACCAATTATCAGGTTCATTTGGAACATGGAAAACTGCGGCAATTGTTGGTACTGGTTTGATGAAGAACGGTTTCAGCTTCGAAGGGCGTTATTCTCAGTTAAAGTCGGATGGGTATATCGATAGGGGAACTTCCGATCATCGTTCGATGTTTTTAACAGGTGCTTGGCATACATCAAAAAGTGTGCTTCGATTTAACTTTATCCGAGGCGAAGAGCATACCGGGATTACATGGACTGGAACACCTGGTTATATGCTAAATATAAATAGAACATACAACCCCGAGGGAATTTATAGGGATTCTCTTGGAAAAACTCATTATTACAAAAATCAAACCGATAACTACATTCAAAGCCACTATCAACTTTTATATAGCTGCCAGTTAACCAAAGAATTTAGCCTTACCGCTGCTTTGCACTTAACTAAAGGAGCGGGATACTATGAAGAGTATAAGGATGATTCATTAAACTATGGAAATAAATATAGCGATTATGCTTTAATTGGGCCAATTCATGGAAACGATACGCTTAAAACTTCAGACATGATTCGTCAAAAATGGATGAGTAACGATTTTTATGGAACAGTCTTTTCGTTGAATTATCATCAAAGTGCTATTGATGCAACGCTTGGTGCTGGTTGGAATCGATATGAAGGCAGTTATTTCGGAAAAATATTATGGTCTGAGATCAACAATGGAATACCAAATAATTATGAATGGTATAGGAATACTAGCGTAAAAACCGATTTCAATGTTTATGGAAAGGCAACCTATCAATTCTCGGAAAAGATTAGCATGTATGGTGATTTGCAATTTCGGAACATTAATTATGAATTAAAAGGGCCAAACGACAAGCAGTTGAGATTAGATCAGTCACATATATGGAATTTCTTTAATCCCAAGTTGGGCTCAATTTTTAAGATTTCATCTCAACAGGAAATTTTCACTTCATTTGGAGTTGGTCATCGTGAGCCCTCACGTGAAGATTTAAAAGATACAGCGAGCATTCCAAGTTCAGAAAGTTTATTTGATTACGAGCTGGGGTATAATTACAAATCTTCCAAAGTGGCTTTTGGATGGAATTTTTACTACATGAATTATATAAACCAGCTTGTTTTAACTGGTAAACTCAGCGATGTTGGTTATCCTTTAATGACAAATGTGAAGAATAGTTACCGAGTTGGAGTTGAGATAAGTGCTAGCGTAAAACCATTGAGTTGGCTGAGATGGAATGTTAATACAACCTTTAGCCAAAATAGAATTAAAAATTTTGTTGAGTATGTTGATGTTTACGATAACTCTACGGATTGGAATCCCCTTGCGCAGAAGAAGAATAAATTAGGAGATACTCCAATATCATTCTCGCCTTCATTTGTAGGGTCAAGCCAATTGTCGATAAATCCTATTAAACCTCTTAACATCTCCTTAATTAGCAAGTATGTTGGGGAGCAATACTACGATAATACAGGAAGTTCAAAACGAAAATTAGATGGCTATTTTGTTAATAATGTTGTTGTTGACTATTCATTGAAACCAAGAGGACTTAAAGCGATTAATATTCAACTTGTTGTAAATAATATTTTTAATAATCTTTACCTTGCGAATGCTTGGGTTTATAGAGCTCAGTTTGCAAATGGGGATCCTAAGTATCGAGAGGATGGCTTTTTTCCTCAAGCAGGCACAAACTTTATGGTTAAGCTAGGAGTTGAATTTTAATTTCTGTCAACTATCAACTAACAACCGTCAACTAATAATGGAGTGGTTACAAAATAATTACATTGAGGTACTTGGGGCTGTTGCAGGCCTCATTTACCTTTATCTGGAAATTAAACAGAATATCTGGCTTTGGCCTTTGGGTATAATTACATCAGCGTTTTATATCTATGTTTTCTTTGCCTCAAAATTCTATGCCGATATGGGATTGCAAGTATACTATCTTGTAATTAGTTTTTATGGTTGGTGGCATTGGCTTTATGGCAGCAAGGATATTCAAATGGAAGAGCTTCCAATAACACGAACTTCGGCTAAACAATGGATTTACATTTCGTTGATAACCATAGTGCTGTTTGGTGTAATGGTGTTTATTCTTAAAAAGTATACCGATTCGCCAGTACCAATTGGCGATGCTTTTGTAACTGCATGGAGTATCACAGGTACTTGGATGCTTGCCCAAAAGCTAATTGAGCATTGGTGGGTTTGGGTTGTTGTAAACCTTATATCTTTAGGGCTGTTTATTTGGAAAGATTTGTACCCAACATCAATACTATTCTTCTTCTATTTTACTCTGGCTGTATACGGATACTATCAGTGGAAGAAGGAGATGGATAAAGAGAGAGTGGCAAGTGACAAGCAACAAGTATTATGAGCAATCAACGAATAACGAATAACGAACAACGAGCATTCACAGTTATCGTTGCTGATGGAAAATTTCCAGTGCATGAGATTCCCTTAAAGGCGCTGGCTGATGCTGAAATTATTGTTTGCTGCGATGGGGCTGCTGCTAAGGTGGATAAATTTGGAATTGTTCCTACTGCAGTTGTTGGTGACCTCGATTCGTTGGATGCCAATCTTCGAAAGAAGTATGCCGATCGGTTATTCCACGAACCAGATCAAGATTCTAACGATTTGACCAAGGCTGTAAGGTGGTGTATGTCTAGAGGCTATGTTGATATTGTAATTCTTGGAGCAACAGGACTTCGAGAGGATCATACACTTGGCAATATTAGCCTTATTACCAGCT
Source organism: Bacteroidales bacterium (assembly GCA_025361485.1). Taxonomy (GTDB): domain Bacteria; phylum Bacteroidota; class Bacteroidia; order Bacteroidales; family Tenuifilaceae; genus UBA8529. The sequence continues at coordinate 3,381 of JANYLA010000136.1, read as the reverse complement.
ATTCAAAACTTGGAGCGAATATTAGAATGCTAACCGATACGGGTTGTTTTATTCCACTATTAAAATCTTCAACCCCGAAAAGCTTTAAAGGCCAGCAGGTATCCATTTTTTCTCCCAACAATAAAACCTTAATTACTACAACAAACTTGCTTTATCCAATATTAAATCGTTCGCTTGAAGAGTATTGGATGGGTACACTTAACGAAAGTCTTGGTGATAGCTTTGGCATAAATTTTGAAAATGGACCCCTGATTATTTTTATGACATATCTATAAAGCAATTTTAGTTGATATTCAAATTATTAGCAGATATTTAAAATTTATTGATAATGTTCTTATTCGTTAAAGCATAACTTACCTGTAACATTTTTACCAATTTTCTATCTTATAGTAAAACAATATAAAAAGCATGAAAAAAATTTATCTAACCATTTTACTTTTTGCATCATTTTTAGCAAACTCTTTTGGACAAACCCTTTCAGGAGTTATTACCGATAGCGAAAACAAACCTGTACCTTACTCAACTGTATTTGTTAAAGAATTACGATTAGGGACTGTATCAAACGAGCAAGGCCAGTACAGTTTGAATTTACAATCAGGCGATTATACGATACTTTTTCAATGTTTAGGGTTCGAAACGCTTGTGAGAAAAATTGTAGTTAAAGAGGGACTTAATAAGCTAAGTATCATCTTTAATACTAAAAGCTACGAGCTGAAAGGTGTAAGTGTTAAGCCCGGGAGCGAAGATCCTGCTTATGCAATTATTCGTAAAGCGATTGGCATGGCGCCGTATTACCAAAATCAGGTTAAGAGCTTTGAAGCCGAGGTTTATATTAAAGGGTCTTTAAAGATTGTTAAACTTACATGGCTGGTAAAAAGGGCAATGCGCAAAGAAAAGGATGCCCCCAAAGAAGGAGCTTTATATCTTCAGGAGTCCGTTAATAATATTCATTTTACTGCACCCGATAAATACGATCAAACCGTAAAGATGATCCGCTCAAACTTTCCTACCGGGGACTCCAACGGTGATGATGCTATGCAGTTTGTTAATGCGAGTCTTTACAATCAGAGGATAGGTGAAATAATTCTTCCACTTTCTCCGTATGCCTTGAACCATTATAAATTTCGTTACGAAGGCTATTCCAAGGAGGGCGATAGAATTATCAATAAGATTAAGGTAATTCCTCGTCGAAAGAGCAAACAGCTCGTTGAGGGTTATTTATACATAGCTGATAATTATTGGAATATTCATAGCGCAGACTTAAGCGTCGAAACAATAGTTGGAACAATTAAAATCCAGCAAACATTTGGCGAGGTTGAGCAGAATGTGTGGCTACCCATAAACTATAATTTCGATATTATTGGTAATTTTTTAGGAAATGAGGCAAATGTGCGTTACGTTTCATCAGTTAAGTATACAACTGTTAAAATTAATAGTGATATTAAAGCACCAACCAATTTGGTTACTCAAACCATTCAGAAAAACCTTGATGAATCGAGTCAGCAGCAATTGCCACAGGTAAAATCAAAAAAATCTTCCGATGTTTTGAAGGAGCAGAAACGAAAGGAAAAGATTGAAAAACTACTTGAAAAGAACGATTTAAGCAATAAGGATATGTATCAGCTGGCTAAACTCATGGCGAAAGATGCAAAAGCAGCGGATACAACAAAAAAAAGTTTAGAGATAAAAGAGACTCATAAGGTAAAGATAGATTCATTAGCCCGGAAAGCTGATACAACTCAGTGGAGTAGAATTCGACCAATTGCTTTATCATCCGATGAGGTTAAGGGCATGGAGGAGTTGAGGTTATCAGTAGCCAAGAAAGATTCTGTTGCGAGTAAAAAGGATACGCTACCCAAAAAGCAAAGCTTATTTTCGGTAATAATTTTTGGTAAGAGTAAGTATGATAAAGCTAAGAAACAAACCATTGACTTTTCGGGGCTAATTAATGCAGAACAATTAAAATTTAATACGGTAGATGGGTTTGTAACGGGGATGAGCTTTTCATATAGTAAAACAAATAAGAATCGAAGTTTTAGCTTGAATCCACAAATTGCCTACGCATTTAATCGTGAAGTTTTAATGGGGCGATTTAGCGGTAGAGTAACACATACGCCGTCGCATCGAGGTTCCTTTGGTATATCGGTGGGTAGCGAGAGCGTTGATTTTAATCGAGAGGAAGGAGTTAATACTTTGGCAAATTCGATTGCCTCTCTTGCATTCCGAACGAACTATATGAAGCTATACGAGCATCGATATGGAGAGGTCTCTAATAAAATTGACCTAGCCAATGGATTTGATTTTTCCATTAAGGTTGGTTATTACGATCGTACGATGCTCGATAATAGTACCGATTTCTCCTTTTATCCAAAGGATAAGAAGAGCTATACCCCAAACTTACCAGTTAACGATACTATTTTAGGTAGATATACGCCCAATCACCAAGCTTTTGTTGCTAAAGCATCATTCAGCTATACCCCTGAGTATTTTTACAGGATGTATGATAACCGAAAGTATATGGTATCGTCGAAATATCCAACATTCATGCTCGATACCAGATTTGGTATACCAAACATTGGGGGCAGCGATGTGAAGTTTTTGCAGGTTGAGGTGGGAGTTAAGCAATCCATTAAAGTTGGGCCAAGTAATAAATTTATCTACCAGGTTGCATACGGAGATTTCGCGATGAAGGACAAGCTCTACTTTCCCGATTTCAAGCATTTCAACACCCAGGAAATACCTGTTGTATTAGGCGATTTTACGAATAGTTTTCAGCTGCTCGAATACTATAAGCACAGTACTGAATCGGCTTATGCACAATGTTTTGTAAGTTATTCTTCACCCTATTTAGCCCTAAAGCATCTTCCTTGGATTAGTAATCGGATGTGGGAGGAGAATATTTATGCCACATCGCTTTATACAAAAGGGAGCAAGCCATACTGGGAATTTGGTTACTCAATTACACAGATTAGCATTTTTGGAGGGGTTGGGGTTTTCGTAGGTTTTGAAGGAGATAAATTCAAAAGTTTTGGGATAAAAGCTTCTTTAAAGTTTCAAGGGGAGATATCGATATAATAAAGACAAGAAGCAATAAAAGAGGGAGGAGGTTACTCTTCCCTCTTTGTCTTGCACATCACCTTTATATGAGTTGAAAAATAGCATTCCTGAAATTATTAAATTAACATTCAGGTTTAACCTAATTAATTCTTTGTGAATGAAATAAAAAATCTCTAAATTGGATGGCTAAAAGTTGTTATAACCAATTAATCTAAATTAAAAAAAATGAAAACATTTTTATTAGTAATTATCCCAACAATTATTTGTTTTTCTTTTAATTCTTCGTTTTCACAAGAGGCTTGTAAAGTTCTAAAACCAGAAATA
>JANYLA010000134.1 GCA_025361485.1 Bacteroidales bacterium | reverse complement strand
AATTTCTGTCCATTTAGATATATTCTAAAATCTCTAACCATGTTGATGTATTCACTTCTACGAGTGATTTTCAGTATAGCCATTTCTATCGTGTTATAATAATGTTTCTAAAATGCAATCAAAAATTACCTACAACGTTTGATGCTAACTTACGGCTGGGGGTTCGAAGCATCAAATCTATCCCCCGTTAATGCCAAAACGAAGATAGGAAAAACTTGCTTATCAGCAAATCTGCCCAGCTGGAAGGTAGCATTTGTTGGCAGCTGGGTATTTTGTAGAAAGTGTATCTCTGTCTAGTTGCAAAGGTGTCTATTTCTGCCAGCGGTGGGGCGGTGAAAGGAACTGGAAGGCTCTTTTGCAGCCTTGGGATTGAGGGGGGCAATAGCGGGCTGCAAATGTGCCTGAAAGTGCAGGGAGGGGTAGGTAGGGTTTAAGTATCGGCAACTTATTCGTTCTTCACGAATGGAATACCGTTCTTCACGATTAGAGTTTCGTTTGAGGCGATTATGATTTCATTATTCACGATTAGAACAACGTTCTTCACGATTAGATTACCGCTTGAGGCGATTAGAGTCTAGTTCTTTACGATTGGGGCACCATTCTTCACGATTAAGACACCGTTTGGCACGATTGATTTGAAATTATAGACGATTGATCCAACCGAACTGCTTTCCCTTTTCCTGAAATGGTATTTTGTAATAGAGGGTGAAAGGGAATATTAACTGAGTTAAAGGTAAGTTTAAAGGTCTTTTAGTTTCAATCCTTTATAGCAGGGAAATATAATTGTAGGACTCTTTTTTGTTTTTGTTAAACAAAGTTTTTAACTTTCTCACTGAATTGGTATTAGGAATGAATTATTGATCAAAGATACTCTCAATTACTAACTTCTAAAATTGATTCGAATGAATTTACTTCAAAAAGCCAGACTAAGCATGTACATGGTTGTTCGGGATTTTCTGAACCTTTACCCAACCATCGTCGAGAAACTACCGAACTACGCAGTGAATGCGACTACCCTGAAAAACAATATTAATCAGATTCAAGCCACAGGTGAACTGCAACAATTTGATAAATCAGGGATTTCGGATAAGAAGAAACAACTACGAACTACCCTTGTTGCCCAAGCAGAGGACATTTCCCTAAAGATGGTCGCCTTTGCAACGAATATGGGAAATAAGATTCTGCTGAAAGAGGTCAAGTATTCCAAGAGTGAGCTGAGCCATTCGGCAGATGCCGACCTTAAGAACATGTCTCAATGCATTCATGACCGTGCGCATGAGAACATTGCTGCACTAGAATTATATGGAATAACAGAAGTCATGCTTGATTCATTTCTTGCTGGAATCAATGCATTTAACGAAGCTATTCCTTCGGTGCGTGAAGGAACGGCGAGTGCTAAACTTTACACTGCACAGTTGGATAGCCTATACAAAGCTACAGATGCTGCGCTTGATAATATTGATACGATTGTTGAAATAGTACGCCTATCACAACCAGATTTCTATGCAGGCTACCAGAATAGTAGGATGGTGATTAATACTGGGGGAAATTCAGTTGCACTCAAAGGGGTGATTACCGATGGGGCAAATGGAGAACCCTTAAAGGGGTTTCGATGACCATAACACCAGTTGATAGTAGTGCTGAACCTATTGTGAAGAAAACTGCCGATAAGGGAGGATTTATGGTTAAATCATTGGCAGAGGGAGACTATACTGTGACCATTTCTAAGAGCGGTTATAAGGAGCAAACGGTAACTATTTCAATAACTGATGGGGAGATGTGCGAACTGAATATTGAGCTAACAAAGATTTAAAACAGCATCATTGCTTATTCATTTTGAACTAAAGCATAGATGAAATTTGCAGAAAATTAATAAGCCGAGGTTTTCACCTCGGCTTTATTCTGATATTACAGGATTAGTTTATCTCTAAGCCCTCTTTACGAACCTCTTCAAGAATGATGGAATTGTCGTCCGAAAGAAAACGTTTACGACCTATTGCAACAGGTTCAATGCGATAATCGTTGCGGTATTTGGGTGACCAAGGTTTTGATAAAACCACATCATCATCGGTATCGAAAACATCAGCGATTAGCAGAACGTCAATATCGCTGCTGTCGCTTGCTTGGTTTCGCGCATAACTGCCAAACAGAAAAGCCTTATATATTGTAACCCCTCCCTTATTGAGGTTAGCAACGTACTGGCGAACTATTTTTATAGCATCTTGCTGAAGCATTGTAGTAATTCTTTGGTTTGGCAAAGGTAATCATTTATTTTCTCAGATGAAGGAACTTTGGGGTAGTATTCTGGGTAACGCCCTTCGAGCTGATACTTCATGAGGATTTGCATGAAATCGGATTGCTCCTCGGTAAGCTCAATTTTCGCCTGATCGGCAAGATAGAATAGATCGTGCGAACGGAAAGGAATGTTTTCAATTTGTTTTACAACTAGTGCCTTTATGATTTTCTCAATTGATAGGTGACAAAAGAACATTCCCTCAATGTACTTAGCAGAACTGATAAGAATAGCAGCCGTTTCGATATCATTTTCGGCTGTAGTGCGCCAGTACTCGATTTGTTTAGTAATATTAATCATAAGTTAGGTCTGTTTATTTGCAAATCTAATTTACCCATAATAGTTAGCTAAAATAATAAAACCAATAAATCAGTATTATTGATTGAAAGATTAATTATTTCAATTTCCATTTTTCCCATTTATCAAATATTATTGGACTTATTAAAATATCAGGATTTTGATCTTTGCTGTTAATTATCACCGAATTTAATTGAACCTTATTTTTAATATATTCATTCAATTCTTTATAAGTAATATCGCCTTTACTTTCTTGAATTTTTTTCAATAGAAAATAGGTAAACATACCATGTTGCTTATCTTTATAAGGCAAAGAAGTTTGGTCACCACTGCTCGCTGTATAAATAACAAGGTTTCCAGTAATACTATTTTCTTTGGGTTTTACTTTTACACCCCGAGAAGCTAACAACCCTTGATTTCGACCTCCACCACTAAAACAAGCATCAAGAAAAACAGTAACTCTTTGAGAAGGGTTTGAAGTTAAACTTTCATATAAATCACTAAGTTTTACACCATCTGTAACATTTGTCCCACTTATATCTACTGGCATTATAAAGGCTTCTTTTGTAATTTCATCTGGAAAACCGTGACCCGCAAAATAAAAAATGATCTCAGCTTTCCCATTACTATATTGAGCTATTTTACGAATCTTCTCAATTTCTGATTTCATTTTCGAGCCAATAGCATCAGTTAATAGAGTTATATTCTCAATTGGAACACCCAGTGTTTTCTCACAATATTCAGCAAAAATTCGTGCGTCATTGTTTGCATACTCAACATTACTTTCTGAATTTAATCCTGTTTGATACCTTGAATAATTCTCATTACCAATAACAAGTGCATATCGATTCTCGTTTTCTACAACATTTATGGGGATATTCTTATCAACATCAGACAATAAGGATACATCAGAAATTACAGTCTCATTGATTGGATTTGAAACTATTTCAACTTTTTGCGTTTTTAGTAATGTTTGATCTAATGAAACTTTTAAGGTTTGATTTACACCATATTTTTTATAATTCTCAATAATTGAAACCTCAATAGGTATTTCAAAACCAGAATATTGTTTATTAGTAAAAAATTCATAATTAATTATCTGATTTTCATTTGGGGATAGTGCTTTAAATGTGAATTCCATCTTATCTGCTGGAAAAACATTAACTGGATTTTTGATATTAACATTAACATCAAAAGCTTTCCCCTGCCCCTTGTTTTGAACGACTAATTTTAGATTAACAATCTGTCCTGTTTTAACCTTTCCAACTTCTTCTGAAGTAAAAAGATAATCAACAATAGCTAATTGTGGGTTTAAGAATTTTTGAGTATTCACAACTATTTCGAAGGGATCAGCATTAAAACTATTTCCTTCAGTAATATTTGCCTTAAATCTTGCAGTTCCTGTTTCTAATTGCATTGTCCCTTCTATTGGCACAGAAATATTAAGATAATCACCAGATTTAAGATTTCCCAAATCTTGTTGTGGTTGGAATACAATCCCTTTTATACCCATCAATTCATTTAAAGACATTTTGCAGCTAAAAGCATCTCCTTTACCAATATTCTTTAAAGTAAAAAATATTTTAGTTTTTTCATCGGCATCTAATCTATTGTTATTATTCCCCTCTGCATCAGTAAAAGTGATATTTGTCACTATCAAGTTAGCAGGGGCTTTAGGTTTAGGTATTTTTGAGATAAAAACTGATTTTGATACACTTGTTCCCTGCTGAGCAAACAATTTTGTAGTAATTGTAAGCATTATAAAAAAGAATACAATATTTCTTTTCATTTAACTAATTTTAAATCATTGAACTGTAACATTAAAACTACTAGACCAAGTATTCAAGCTCTCATCTGTAATAGCCATATTAATTGAAATTTGTGCATTAGTAGGTATAGAACTTGAAACAGTAAATTTAATAGTGTAAGAATTGTAATTCGGTGCATTACCTGAATCACCGTAAGTAGAACTACCAGATGAAATATTTCCAAAATTGATTTGAGTTGTTGGTGAGAAGACAGAAACAAAACTGTTTGTAGTTGAAAATGTTGCTTTAACTGAATTGGCTGTACTTGAACCATTATTGGATAATCTTATTAGCAAATAAACTGTTTCACCTTTATTGATTATACCATCGTTATTGTTATCATAAGCAATACTAAAACTACTAAAGGCAATTTGTGCATTAGTGGCTTCGACTAAAACATTAAAACTACTTGTCCATACATTTCCACTTTCATCTGTAATGTTGATGGAAATTGGTATTTGAGTATTTATAGGTGTTGTGTTTGAGACTGTAAACTTAATTGTATAAGAATTATAATTAGGGGCATTGCCAAAATCGCCATATGTAGTACTACCAGATGAAATATTACCATAACTAACTTGGGTTGTTGGAGAAAAAAGTGAAACAAAACTGCTTGTTGTTGAAAAAGTGGCTTTTACCGAATTTGAAGTACTCGAACCACTGTTTATTAAATTTACTAGCAAATATACGGTTTCGCCTTTATTTACCTTGCCATCATTATTATTATCATAGGCAACGCTATATTTACTATATGTAATCATAGATGTTGTTGCTTCAACTGTTACTGAAAAACTAGCAGTCCAAGAATTGCCTCCTCCATCAGAAATGTTAATATTAATGGGTATTGATGTGTTTGTTGGTGTAGTGCTTGATACTGTAAACTTAATGGTATATGTACTATAATCAGGTGCATTTCCGAAATCACCATACGTAGAATTGCCGGATGAAATGCTACCATAGTTAACTTGGGTCGTAGGTGTGAAAAGTGAAACATATGAGCTATTTGTTGAGAATGAAGCTTTAATGGAATTTGCTGTGTTCGTCCCATTGTTAACCAAATAAACTAATAAGTATATGGTTTCACCTTTATTTATTTTGCCATCATTATTACTATCATAGGCAACTTCATATTTCATATATTTCATTGCTACACCATTAATTGTATTCGTATTGTTTTTTTCATCTAATGGGTTGTCACGAACTAAATCATACTCGCAACCTTGAGAAATAAGTAATAAAATGAATATAAATATGATATTTGTTTTCATGATTAAAAGCGAATTATATAATTAAATTGAAAGCCTTTATCGTTGCATGTAAAATAAAGTTTATTAGGAGTGTAAACTGATGAATACATTAATTGATTCTTTCTGTTTCGTGAACCCTTAATTGCAACAAAAATTATATCACATAGCCAGATGGAAGCACCTATACTTGTATATGTTATAAAGTTATGATTGTTGTCGTTGGCCTGTTTGTAATAATCATCCATTTGAGTTTGTGTAGTGGCTTTATGGTATTTGTCATAGAACTTTTTTGATTGTAGTCTGCTAAATAAGCCATAACCAACTGCACCATAAGTTACTATTGTAATAAAATAGGGTTTTACTAAAGTTTGGCTATTATTAATATTCACCATTTTATCCCCTAGACCAGGAACTAATAACGATAGAAATGCATTTTCTGGACCGCCTTCTATCTTTGTTTTATGCCTCTTAATAATATTAACATATGCTTTAAGATTACCTGATAGTTCATCTTGGTCATTTAAAACTTCCCATACAATAGTTTTACCAATTCCACATGAAATATTGTTTAAATCTCCACTTACTGATTTCGGAAAAATCGTTTTATTGTTTTCATCAAGAAACTTTACTATAAGGTCATAGTTTTCATTCTCTGGGCAAGTAGTAATATCATAGTTAACAACTATTTTATTGTTTATAACATCAAAAGATACATTTTCAACTTTCTGAGAAAAAATGAAATTGTTGGTAAAGATAAGAAGGAGTATCACTAGATATTTTTTCATATGCTCATTAATTTTACTACGACATTTGAGTTAATCCTGAATTGGTTTCATTTTAGTATAACGTAAAGTTGATTAAGATAGATGTAGATATTTGTATGTCTATAAATCTTAAGTCAATGCTAAGTTAATAATTACTTTACGATACACAAGTAAGACTCTTTTTTATTTAGATTGTTTTTAGACTTTGTGATTTACAATAATTGTTTTTGTTACTTCTAAAGTTTTCTTGTAAATAGTTTCAGTATTAAACAAAAAGTCTTTGTTCGCAATAATGAATTTACCATTCTCAATAAATAATTCATCCTTAAAAAAAAGAATTATAAAATCTTCAAGAGACTTTGTTTTAGGATAAATATACTTCCAGTGAGGTTCAATGTTTTTTGTTACGTCACAATCATTATGAATAATTGAATTTCTAAGTTCTTTGAATTTTGAAATTTCGAGCCATAAAGAATCAAATAAAACGTTATTGGAGTTCTTGTTTTTATGCAAACAAACAAACTCCTCCTTAATATTCTGTAATGGTTTCTTGTGTAAGTTGGTTTTAATCTCTATGATCTTCAACTTACGTTCTTCCGCATCTACAATTCCATTGCACTTAATTCTGTAAAAGGAATCATAAACTAAAAGTTTAAAAGATGTTTCAAATAACCCAAACATTCCTATAAAAATATATTTTTTTAATAGCAATGGAAAATAATTTTGAAATGATGCTAAATCTGATTGAAAATAACCATAATAGTTTGATTCATCTTCATCTGAGTTAAAAGTTATTGTATCGTCAAGGGTATTTTGTATTTGTTTTGATTCCTCTAACAATTCCTCGTCAATAAATTCTAAGAATTTAGTAACCTTTTCAAATTCTCTTTCAATTCGAAAATATTTCATGTGAAGAATATCTGAACCCTTAAGAATCTTTTTATTAGTAGTCATAAAATTTTTAATTAGAGTTTCTGAGAGGATTAGGTGAGTAAAAATCATTCCAACGAAGTAAGCGGGTGGGAAAGAAAAGCAGTGTAGGGCAGCGCAGGGAGGCCTGCAGGGAAAGGGCTGACATACTCTGCTTTTGTGCGTGGGCTGTCTTTTCTTTCTGTTTCGCTATCGGGGAACTCATTGTTTTTCGTCATGATACCTTGCTGCCAACGGTTTGCGTATTTGTATGGTTTGGGAGTTAAAAACCGCTTTCTCGTCCCACGGTAGTAAAGTAAGCGAAAAGCGTTGAGCTTTCCAAAACATCATCCACCCAAATTATATAAATACGCTGTTAGCGGACGTACGGTGGCTGCAATGCAGCTGGAACGCCGTGAGCCCTCCGGTAGTATAGAATCAATCCTAAAAGCCATGCCAAAGCTTTCTGCAAGGGGTGTGAACTGGTTAACCCGTTCAACCTTAATCAGCATTCTATGGCTGCACGATGCCGATGCCGCGTTTGTCCTCAAGAAAAGGAAGTATTATGCACCCTCTTACGACAGGCGGTATGGCTACACGCCGCTGTTTCTAGAAATTCAACTGTTTCCATCGGCGTGGGTTAGACCTGGCGCAACCCTTGCTTACCACATCAGTGGGCGAGGGGCGTTACGGCTGAGTTAACCGTGCCACGATATTCGTAAGCGGCGTCGTCGCTCGGTATTTTGTTATTTCAATTCTAGAAAGGAAGAATTCATTGTGGCGGCGAAGTCTTTTCTCACTTAAAGACAATCAGTTTTCGACTCTTCATTTCGAGCTGAAAGGCTCGTCATTCCGCTACACTCCGTATGTGCGCTAACGGTTTGCGTATTTGTAATGTTTGGGAGTTTGAAACGTTTTCTCGTCCCACGGTAGTAAAGTAAGCAAAAAGCGTTGAACTTTCCAAA
>JANYLA010000133.1 GCA_025361485.1 Bacteroidales bacterium | reverse complement strand
CTCGATAAATGCTTAGATCTTGAGATGATAGAATCGAGCGCATTGGTTACGGCAATTGCTTGTGCAAAGGCGGGTTCAACCTTTGTTATTGATCATCACGCCTCCCCTTTCGCAGTAAAAGGTTCGTTGGAAACCATAGCCAAAGCATTCGATAAGGTTGGTGTTTCACACTTGCTTTGCTACGAAATATCTGATCGTGATGGCTTTAAAGCAGGTAAAGAGGGTTTGGATGAAACGGAAGCATACCTTAAGAATCGTCAAGGTTTAGTAGGTCTTCATGCCTCTTTTACCGTTAATGATGATACCCTAGAGCAGTCGGTTGATCTTATGAATTCTACAAATTCTGGTATTCATATTCATGTTGCAGAGGATTTATACGATCAGGATTTCTGTATCAAAAAGTATAGTAAAAGAGTTGTTTTGAGATTAAACGAAGCAGGAGTTTTAAAATCACCAAAAACAATTCTTGGGCATTGCCTTCATTTAGAGGAAGATGAGAAGGATATTATCCGCAATTCTCCATGCTGGGTAGTTCAAAATACAGAAAGTAATCTGAATAATAACGTCGGTTACTTTAACGGAGAATTCCTAGGTAAAAATATTATGCTAGGTACCGATGGAATGCATAGCGATATGCTACAAAGCGCAAAGGCTGCCTTCTTTGTTGGGCAAGGCTTTGATACAATAACCTACCCTGGTATATATGAACGATTCAGAAATGTGCATCGATATATCGAAACCAATGGTTTTGTTGGGGATGGGGATAATAATCTGGTTGTATTGGACTACAACACTCCCACTGAGATTAATCAAAATAACTTTTTAGGACATTTCGTTTTTGGAATAAATTCGAACCATGTTTCGGATGTAATTTCGAACGGCAAGCTAATTGTGAGAAACAGACAAATCACAACAGTTGATGAGGCCGAAATACTAAAGGTTTCAAAAGAGCGAGCACTTCGCCTTTGGAAGAAAATGCAAGCGTAATTTATCCTTCTCCGTGTAATTCTGTGTCTACTCAGTGCGCTCTGTTTTATAATTTATTTCACAGAGGTTCACGGAGATATCACAGAGAATCACAGAGTTAAAAAACAAAAAAATGAGTTCAGAAATTCTACAATGGATAGGTTACTTTGCATCGGTAATCATCGCTCTATCAATGACAATGAGTTCTATTGTCAAGTTCAGATGGATTAACTTGATTGGTGCAACTACATTTTCCATATATGGTTTTATGATTGGTGCATTACCCGTTGGTTTTCTAAACGGGTTTATCGTGATGGTTGATATTTACTACCTCGCCCAAATATATGGAAGAAAAGAGGTTTTTGAGATACTGGAAATTCGCCCCGAGAATAAGTATCTGATTCGATTCATCGAGTATCATAACGATGAAATTCAGAAATTCTTCCCAGGATTTACCTATAAACCTGACATGAATACAGTTAGCTTCTTTATCCTTAGAAACATGGCTGTTGCAGGGCTATATCTTGCTCATCGCAAGGATGGAAATGTGCTAAAAGTTGGATTAGATTATGTAATTCCAGAGTATCGCGACTTCAAGAATGGCAAATATGTGTACCTTCGACTCAAGGATAAATTTATTGAGCAGGGTTTTACCAGAGTGATGACCGAGGGGAATAGCATTGAGTATATTAAATATTTAGAAAAACTAGGTTTCACAGAGGATAATAACGGTGTTTTCTCAAAGAAATTAGTGTAAAAACTATCTTTTAACTTTTCTTGAAATGAAAACTCTTATCAAAAATGGAAATATTGTAACATCCACAAATCAATATATCTCCGATATTCTAATTCATGATGATAAGATAGTTAAGATTGATAAGAATATATCCAAAAGCCTTGCAGATAGGGTTATTCAAGCAAAAGATTTTTACATTTTCCCTGGCGGAATTGATCCTCATGTACATCTTCATCTTCCCACTCCAGCAGGGTACTCATCCGATGATTTCTTGAGCGGTGGTATAGCTGCGCTTTATGGAGGTACAACAACAATCATCGATTTTGTTACGCCTAAAAAAGGTCAACCACTACCAGAAGCGTTAAATACAAGAATTGAAGAGGCAAGCAATTGTCCTATCGATTATTCGTTTCATGTTAGCCCTGTCGATTGGCGACCAACCTCTGAATCAGAGATACAAAAGTGTATCGATATGGGCTTCCCATCGTTCAAGATTTACCTTGCTTACAAGGAAACAATAGGATTAGACGATGAAACGGCATTCCATGTTATGAAGGCTGCTGGTAAGTTGGGTGGTATGGTTACCGCTCACTGTGAATTAGGCGATGAAATAACCAACATGAGAGATTTTTACGTCTCCCGAGGAATGGTTAGCCCTAAATATCATATGCTATCGCGCCCTGCACGATTCGAATCTTTGGCTGTAAAACGTGCCATCGACATTGCCGATCAGGCAAATTGTCCACTGTATATCGTACACGTTTCGGCAGGGGAATCGCTCAAGCATATTCATCTTGCACAGCAAAGCGGACAGCCTATTTATGCTGAAACTTGTCCTCACTATCTTTTGTTGGATGAATCAGCATATAATGGTGATTTTGAACAGACTGTAAAATATGTTATTAGTCCTCCCCTACGTACAATCGAAGATTCGGCTCAGCTATGGGAGGGCATTCAAAACGGTGTTATTCAAACCCTAGGAACCGATCACTGCCCATTCTCATTCGAACAAAAATCTGCTGGAATTAATGATTTCAGAAAGATTCCCAACGGTGCTGGTGGTATCGAACATCGATTGGAACTACTCTATACATATGGTGTTTTAAATGAAATGATTACCATTAATAGAATGGTCGATATCTTCTCAACACAACCCGCAAAAATCTTTGGACTTTACCCTCAAAAGGGTGAGATTGCTGTTGGTTCGGATGCTGATCTTGTAATTTGGAATCCTAATTTGGAGTCAATAATATCCGCAAAAACTCACCATTCTAAGGCTGATATGAGCATTTATGAGGGTTTTACTCTGAAAGGAAAAGCACAATATGTTATTTCAAACGGAAATATAGTAATGGATAATGAGAAGCTAACATCGGAATTACCCATTGGTAAACTTCTTCGACGAAAAGTTCAAAACCCGATTAACCAATACTATAACAAATCAACAGACTATCCCAATTCGAATAATTGTGGAAGAGTTTAAATAAAAAGACCTGACAGGTTTTTGAAACCTGTCAGGTCTAGTGTCTATTTGTAAATTAATAACCTACTCTTTTCCTATTTCTTTCAAGAATTCCCTTAAGCACATCTGCAGGATTCTCAAATTTATTAGTAAACATCATTGCTGCAATGATATATGGTTTAAATCCAGCCTCTTGGTATGTTTTAATCCTATAATGCTCAAACGCAGCAGCACTTACCTCACCATGTTTACATGAAACATCGCTGATATCGGCAGGTAAACAATGCATGTAAAGTGCATTTCCATTCTTGGTGGTCTTCATTTTAGCCTCATCGTACTCCCAATCCATGAATTTAGCGTTGTTAGCAAGACAAACCTGCTCCAAATCCTTTAAACCAGCTTTATCTGCATTTTTCAAAAGTGATGTTCTCTGCTGCATGATGTGGAATGGAGCCCAACTCTTTGGATAAACGATATCTGCACCCTTCATGGCATCAGCCATTGAATGGCTTACATTCAGCGAACCGCCGCTTTGTTGTGCATTCTTTTTCGCAATCTCAACAATTTCAGGAATTAAGCCATAACCCTCAGGATAAGCCAATTCAATATTCATTCCAAAACGCGACATTAAACCAATGATACCTTGAGGTACAGATAGTGGCTTTCCATAGCTTGGTGAATAAGCCCAGCTCATAACAATCTTTTTACCTTTTAGGTTCTCAAGTGAACCATATACATCCTGAAGATGCATCAAATCAGCCATTGACTGAGTTGGATGATCCATGTCGCACTGAAGGTTTACAATACCTGGGCGTGATGGAAGGACTCCTTTTTCGAAACCCTCATCAAGTGCAGCACCAACCTCGCGCATGTACTTATTTCCCTCTCCCAAAAACATATCATCGCGAATACCGATGAAATCGGACATGAAAGAGATCATGTTAGCAGTTTCGCGAACTGTTTCGCCATGTGCAATCTGCGATTTCTCCTC
>JANYLA010000128.1 GCA_025361485.1 Bacteroidales bacterium | reverse complement strand
ATTGCCACTGGCTATTGGTTAAGCTGGTTGGGTATTTTATCATCGCCTGTTCAAATTGGTGTTTGCGCAAGCTCAGAAAAAATTATCGGATTAGCTAATCAATGGCCTTATTTCTAAGCAACTAAATTCAAACAGGCTCTTATAAGATTGTTTATTTGTTACTTGAATCGGTAGAAAATACTGAGTTGAATGCCTGAGTTTTTCATTACCAAATCATTGTCATTGTTTATGTTGGTAAATCCCAAATAGTAATCACCTTCGAGTCCAATACCAAAATTTGTTTCATAACACACACCCGCTATAATACCATATTCAAATCTCTTCGTACCGTCCATAGCATCTTCACCATCATTGCTCGCTGTAAGAAGCAGTCCAACCTGAGGGCCCGTTTTAATGCTGATTGAACCTAAAGTATATTTTATGGCTAAAGGGATTGAAATAAAACTCTCGGTAAATTTGTAACCTATATTATCACCCATATTATCAATCGAAATTTTACTGCCATTCTGAGTGAATAGCAATTCGGGCTGGATAGAAAGTTGATTTGTAAAATCAAAACGTACAAATCCGCCCATCATTAGGCCTGTTATGCTTTTATTAGAATATTCTATTCCTTTCTCAATAAATTTCATATTTGCCAAATTAAGCCCCCCTCTTACACCAAAAGTTGTTTGACCAAATAGAGGCATTGAGAGAAATATTACGACCAACTGTAAAGCAATTCTTTTTATCATATCATCGGATTAAGTTTATTTTAAAACTAATACATTTTGTTGAATATTTATTCAAACGATTGTAAACTCCAATAAAAAAGAAAAAGGCCATCCAAAGGACAGCCTTGATTATCATTTTCAAAATATATTGGCTAAAACTTGAACTTGATGCTAAAACCCAAAGTTCAAGCCTGCTGTAACTATCAGCTTATCTCCCTGAAACGATTTTGGGGTATAAAGATCGAGATAATACTGAGCATTATGTCCATCGACATTATACCCTTTTATGCTGCTTTGGGCAATATTGAGGTATAACCATGAGTCGTGTATGAACTCCCAACGACTCGTAAGAGAAACCGTTAGGTTTTGCCATGTAATATCCTTCATAAATGGCAACTCGTCGGCTTTAATACCCGTGGTATATGCGTATTCGTTGCCATGGCGTGCATAGGTTAAATCAGCCCTTAATAGAAAACCCCTAAAGGGTCGAACATCAATGGCGCCATAAATCTCATCGGAGTTATCGCGAAGGTAGTGACCTAAATT
Source organism: Bacteroidales bacterium (assembly GCA_025361485.1). GTDB lineage: Bacteria > Bacteroidota > Bacteroidia > Bacteroidales > Tenuifilaceae > UBA8529. The sequence continues at coordinate 3,020 of JANYLA010000128.1, read as the reverse complement.
AAACGTATTGGTTTCGAATGTAGTAGTAGGTATCCTATGTTTATAAACTACAGGATTGGTTTTTGTGTATTCAAAAGTAATAGAAGTATTTCGAATAGGCCAATTGGATAATCTCGCCCCATACTTTTGCGAGATAAAATTATGCCGTTTCGAATCACCAACCCGAGTAATCGAGAACTCATCGATAAAAATGGTGCTATACAGATGGAGATTATTAATTCGTCGTATGCTTAAATCAAAAAACATCTGCGAGTTCTGATTTTCAATATCATGATTAAGAGTATGATCAATCGATTTATAAAACATTATCGGAATCAGATATGCTGGCTGTACCTTGGTATCGGAATAGATTATTGAATTCCCCACCGAGAATGATATCCCTCTAAAAGGAATAAATGTCATTAAGTTTGCCGCAATGTACTTATCCCTAAAAACGGTTCGGAAATCACCGCCAGTTGTAGTGTACGAAAGGCTGCTATCCACAACCTCAGAGACCAACCAGCCATGATAATAATTCAGCTCAAACCATTTAACGGGCTTTAGCTGCAATTTAATCATTGCAAAAGAGGGCGTGCGTCCTGAGAAGATGGATGCTCCATGATAATTTGTTCCCCACTCCAGCTGATCTTTAACAAGTCCTATTGAGCCCCATTTCCAACCATACACAACCCCACCCCGCATTTCGGAGAAATCACCACCCTTACGTCCCTGCACGGAAACCTTGTAATTTCCCCCTTCGCTTTGGGTAAAATACTCGGGTTTTGCAAGAATCTCGGTTTGGTAATTATCGCGTAAACTAGCATAGATTGATATGTTTCCAATACTCCCCCAAGCCTCAGCTCCTCCCCATGTATGCATTATCCGATTGCTCCCCGAAGCATACTCACGAACTCCCCAGATCGGTTTTAGCGAAAAACTAAAGAGCGAATCCTTATAGTGCATGCCTAGTGGCAAAAACCCTAGATTAAAATTCGGTCCTTTTGTTATCAGATTTCCCCTCTTTGAATCGGTATATGAGTTTTTACCCTTCACACCGATAAAGCCATACTGCCTCAGATAAAAATCTAGCTCCTTTTGCTGGCGGGTTGAAAGTTGCTCTCGACTCTTCTCCGCATTGTTAAGGCATTGAAGGATAAAACTATTGGAATAGGGTTTAACGGCTGAATTGATATTGACAATTCTGCTATTCGCCAATTCATCCAAAAAATCATAGATTGCCTCATTGCGGAAGGAGACAGGAACATCCTGGGTGTTTGCATTGCTCCAAACCAAAAGAAGCAGGATTACTCCTAATATTTTTTGCAATTGTTTCAATGTGTGCATTTTATCGTTAATAGGTTAATTGTACCCACCCCCGACCCCTCCCTATCTATTAGGGAGGGGTGACCGAAGGTCGGGGTGGGTAAATTTATTGATTTAATGCCAACTCTATTTTTTTTAATACAGAATCCATATCCATTAACTCTTCGTTGTTTATTCTGACTATTCTAATACCCATACTATTCAATATTGCATCCCGATGGGTATCTCTCTCAATAGTTCTTTCGTGAATAATTCCATCTAATTCAACAGCAAGCTTTGCTTGGGCACAATAAAAATCTGGAATAAAGAAAAAATGCTCGTTCTTATTGCTCTCATAGATTATTGGGTGCTGTCTTAAAAATTTCTTTCCATTTAGTTTATGTTTTCTGAGATTCTGCCATAGTAACTTTTCAGAGGGTGTTTGGTTTTTTCTTAACTCAGTTGCTCTTGCTTTTATATCAGGATATTTCATGGAGTTGATATAATTTACCCTCCCCCGGCCCCTCCCTGATATCAGGGAGGGGTGACCGAAGGTCGGGGTGGGTAATAGTTTATTCTTTGTCTTTATAATTTACAATCGCCCTCACACACCTCTCCGCAGTTTGCCCATCCCACAGTTCGGGTCTGTGTGGTGTTCGCTCTTTAACTAACGCAATCTCAAACTCTTTTGTTATTCTATCAATATTATTACCAACAAGAACGCTTGCCCCGCCATGCTCTTTTAAAGTAATTGGCCTCTCAGTATTCCAACGCATAGTAAGGCATGGTGTTCCTAAAACGGTACACTCCTCTTGTAGCCCGCCACTATCTGTAAGCATTATTTTTGCCCCCATATTTAATCGAAGCATTTCGAGATAACCAAGAGGTTGAGTAAGAACCAAATTAGGAGTAGCCTTAATCCTTTCGAGTAGATTGAATTCGCTCAAGCGTTTATACGTACGTGGATGAATTGGCCAAATCAATACCAATCCCTGTTTACACTTATCACAAATAAAATTTATTAGATTTGTTAAAATCACCTTATCGTCCACGTTTGAAGGGCGGTGTAGAGTTAAAATTCCAAATTTTTCCTCCTCAACAGAAGGAATTTCCAAACGTTTATCAAGTTTATTATCATCAATAACATTATTTATGCTAAACTTTCGAGAAATCTCAAATTGCAGTTCAAGGGTATCGATCATAATATTACCTACAAACTTTATCTTTTCATCAGAAACTCCTTCTTTTTTTAGGTTCTGAATTGACAGCCTATCGGGTGTTAATAACAAATCCGATAGTCGATCGGTTACTAGGCGATTAATCTCTTCGGGCATCGACATATCTCCAGATCTTAATCCAGCCTCTATATGACAGCATTTAATTTGTTCCTTCTTGGCTGTAACTGAACATGCAAGAGTTGCATTAACATCGCCGACCACAACAACCCAATCGGGTTTTTCGCGTTGAATAACTTTTTCAAATTCAATCATGGTGCGACCCACCTGCTCTGCATGGGTACCAGAGCCAATTCCAAGATTAATATCGGCTTGCGGAATTCCCAACTGCTGAAAAAAAGCATTGGACATCTGATCGTCGTAGTGCTGACCAGTGTGAACCAAGACATGAACGATGAGAGATGAGAGGTGAGAGGGAGAAGGGGTTATGAGGAGAGACTTGTTGTACTTATCAATTGCCCTAATAAAGGGTGCAATTTTCATAAAATTTGGACGAGCACCAAC
>JANYLA010000119.1 GCA_025361485.1 Bacteroidales bacterium | reverse complement strand
TGTTGAGTAACCGAACCACTGCTTTCCGTATGGAACATAAACCCTCATGGTGTGTCCTTTGCTGGTTATCGATTTGCGGAGTTCAGGGGTTACACCGTAAAGCATCTGGAACTCGTACATGTTTTTTGGAACATTGTACTTCTCAATTAGCTTATAAGCACCATCAACTAAAGGTTTGTCATGGGTGGCAATACCAGGATAAACGCCATTCTTAAACATGAATTCTAGATCTTCAAGAAAGTGCTCGTTAATCTCATCGTACTTCTTGTAAGCAATTGCAGCCGGCTCAAGATAAATTCCTTTGCATAAACGGTAATTTAGTGGAGTTTCGGATGAATGTATATCCATCAAATTTTTTAGATCTGGGAGCGTACGCTTCATGTATGCTTGAACAACCAATCCAACATTTTTTGGGAACTCAGCCTTTAATTTTCTGTAAAGTTCAATCTCAAGGTCGGTGCATGGAGAATCCTCCATGTCAACTCGTATAAAGTTACCATACGATGCGGCTTTAGCAACAATCTCACGAATATGTTTATAACAAACTTCTTTATCAATTAGCAATCCAAACATCGTTGGCTTTACAGAGTAGTTTCCATTGATGTTTTCTTTCTGAATGGTGTCGATTAGCTCAATGTATTCAATCATGTTCTTTTCAGCCTCGCCAAGGGTTTTAATAAACTCGCCAAGAATATCAATGGTTACCTTTACGCCCTGTGCATTCAGCTCTTTCGAAGCACGAATGGCATCAGCAACGCTTTCACCTGCAATGTAACGTTTTGAAAAAATCCAGATTAATTTCTTGGGAAAATAGGGCAGCATCGCTGCAATCATCTTATTGAACATCTTAATGTATTTTAATGGTTTAGAGTATTTTTTTTGCTGCAAATTTATAAACTTCTTCCTTTAACAGGTTTCGTTTGTAAAATGTTTTGTTAACGAACAATCTAAATCATTGGTAAGTTTGATTAATATCAATAAAATAAATCTTTATTAAGGATGTATAAGATGAAACATAACAACTAAAATGAATAATATTTAAAAATAAATAAACAAAATTGATTTTGCTATTAATAATATTTATATTTATCGAATAAATATTTAATATTATGCAGAAAAGAATTCCAATCGAGTGTCCTAGCTGCAACAGTCAGCTAAAGGTGAAAAGCCTGCATTGCGATCATTGTGGAACTAGTATCGATGGGCTTTTTGATTTGCCTTTGCAGGCAAAACTCAATCAGGAGGAGCAGCAGTTCATCTTGAATTTTATAAAGTATAGCGGTAGTTTAAAGGATATGGCAAAGCATCTGAACTTAAGCTATCCTAGCGTTAGAAATTTGCTCGATGATCTTATTGAAAAGCTGAATAAACTTGAAAATACTTCTACTGAAAAAAAATAGTATATGAAAAACATATATCAAATGTTATTTAATCCCTTTGGGAGGATAGCAGGATTAAAATCTTTGCTATTGGGATTAATGATAATGCTGATCACATCTGTTATAGCATATTTTAGCAACGCACGATTCGATGGGGTGATAGATATGCATGGTGGTCCCGATGTAGCTTATTACTACTATTTAATTGATGGGCTTATTGCTTGGCTTTCGATGCTGGTGATTTTTTATCCTCTTAGCCTTTTTGTTACCAAGTTTAAGTCTCGCTTTATTGATGTTGCTGGGACATTAATTCTTGCCCGCTTCCCGATGATTATTGATGCTCTGATTCTGTTTTATCTTAAAAATAGCGAGGTGAACAAGTTCTTAGAATCCTTAGTGCTTAAAACCAATATTGTGTATAACATTCAAATAATGGATTGGATGTTCTTTGTTGGTTCTATGCTATTAATGATTATGACTACTGTTTGGTTCGTAGCACTTTGCTATAATTCTTACAAAGTAAACACAAACCTTAAAGGGGTAAAGGCGGTTTGGATATTTGTTGTGGGTATCCTATTGGCTGAAATCCTATCTAAGATACTCTTTTACTATATCAACAATACTATTTAAACTATCTATTAATCAAAATGTAAACTGATATGAAAACAAAAAATTACAGATTTTTAACTTTATCATTGGTTCTAATAACTTTTACTTGTGGTATTTCAAATGGGATATTTGCCCAAGGAATCAGTGATAAAATTGAAGGCTATTGGCTTGGGAAGTTGGCAGCGCAAGGTGTTACTTTGCGACTTGCTTTTAACATTACAAAAGAAGGAGATAATGGCTATAAATCTACTCTCGATAGTCCCGATCAAGGAGCAAAAGGGATTCCATTGGCCAAAACTACTTGGGATGGTAAAAAATTAAATATCGAAGCTCCCAATATGGCTGCTAATTATGTGGGAGAGATGGTAAACGATTCTACAATAAACGGAACTTGGACTCAAGGTGGAGCAAGTTTTACTGTAAATGTTGTGAAACAAAAAAAGAGTTTAGCACTAAACCGACCACAAGAGCCTAAACCACCCTTTCAATATAATACGGAAGATGTTACTGTTACTAATAAAAAGTTTGGTTTTGATCTCGCAGGTACACTTACCCTTCCAAAGGGAAATGGACCGTTCCCCGCAGTTGTGCTTATCACAGGCTCAGGCCAACAGAATAGGGATGAGGAGATATTTGGTCATAAATCGTTTTTATTGATTGCCGATTACCTTACCAAAAGAGGGTTTGCCGTTCTTCGCTGCGACGATAGAGGTGTTTTCAAATCAAAGGGGAGTTTGGTGGATGTTACCAGCTACGATTTCTCTACTGATGCGTTAGCACAGGTTGATTTTTTAAAAGGGGATAAAAGAATTGATAGTAAAAAGATAGGTCTAATTGGTCATAGCGAGGGTGGTTTAATTGCCATGATGTTGGCTTCAGAAAATAATGGTATCGCTTTCTTCATCTCACTTGCAGGACCCGGTATTAAGGGAGAGGATATTCTACTTGAGCAATCCTTAAAGATATCAAAGCTGATGGGTATTTCCGATGAGGTTATAAAAAGCAATGAAGAGATCAGCAAGATATTGTATAACGAACTTAAGAATGAAAGTGACAACCAGAAAGCGCAGCAAAACATAATCGAATCGTTAAGGAGTTACTTGACTAAAACAGGTGAGAAGAATATTGATGAGACAATTAAGAGCATCCAGTCAAGTTTGTCAGCTAAAGCGTACAGCTGGATGCGATTTTTCTTGCTCTCAGAACCATCAAAATATTTAGAGAAAGTAAAATGTCCAGTACTGGCATTAAATGGGAGTAAGGATGTTCAGGTTATAGCATCATCAAATTTGCCTGCAATTGAAAAATCATTGAAAAAGGGAGGTAATAATGATGTAACTGTAGTTGAGGTAAAAGATGTGAATCATCTTTTCCAGCATTGCACAACAGGATTGCCCAAAGAGTATTGCGATATAGAGGAAACATTCTCCGAGGATGCTCTTAAAACCATTGGCGATTGGCTATCAAAAAGATTTTTATAGCATCAATACTTGACATTTAGAAACTTAATTTTTATAGAAATGAAAACCGATACTGAAAAAGAAATATTTGACTCAATGAGGAGGAATCCTAAAAGTTGGAAGGGTTATTTTTTCTATTTGAATGGTAATGATTCACGAATATTCGTTCCAAAGCGTATCCCCGGTATGGGTTGGACCCTGAATTTTGCTAACCCCTACTCATATTTAATTTTACTTGCTATTATTATGATTCCAATAATTATTTCATTTTTATTCTAAAGCGTTGAAAATTTAAATCAGTGAGACTATAATTTTGAGAAGCAAAATTATTTAGTCGAACTGATCCTGAACTTGTCGAAGGATCATATGGGTTATATTTCCCGCCACTTGTGGCGAATATAAAATAAGTTCCATGAAGATACCTCGTCCGCTTGCGGCGAGGAGCTTCATTTTCAATTTAAAAAGTATTTAAAAGGACAAAAAAATTAAATAAATAGTTACCGCCAATGCTAAAATCGACAGACAAGACAACATCAACAGACCAAGAATTTAGTGTTTTGAGTAAAAATAGCTAACAAAAAAATGTAACTTTGCAATATGGAATTAAAAGAAAAAAACAATTATAAAGTAGAGTTCAAAAAAGAGCTTGACAAATTTGCCGACAGATTAGAAAAATACGTGTCGACAGACAATGGTGATTGGTCAATCAAAGGTTTTATAGACGTTTATAAAAATGTTTACACTATCTCGTCTGACACAAAAATAGTTTCAAAAATACTTGAAATTCATATTTTTCCTCAAATATTACAATTTGCTGAGAGCATTGATTATAAAATTATTCTTGCCGAGAAACAAAATTGGTATCCTGATTTGACTTTCGTTAACAAGAAAAATGAAGAAGTGAAATTTGCTGTGGATATAAAAACAACTTTCAGACGAAATGATAAAACAGCTGGTTTTACACTTGGAAGTCACGGTGGGTATTTCAAAGAAAGGGACAAAGACAAAAACATTCAATTTCCGTATAACCAGTACACAGGGCATTATTGTTTAGGCGTTATTTACACAAGAACTGATGTGACAAACGGTCTTGATGAAACAGAAATCTATCAGGTTCAAGAACTTCAAGAAGAATATGAAACTCCCAACAAAAAAGTCGGAGAAAGAGAAGTTACAACCGTAAAAGAATTAAAATCCATCACATCTGTTATTAAGGACTTTGATTTTTTCGCTTCCGAAAAATGGAAAATTGCAAGCGACAAGCAAGGTTCTGGAAATACAGCAAACATTGGTTCCATTTTCGACATTACAGATTTAAAAAGTGGGAATGGTATTTTTAGTAAATTGGGCGAAGAATGGTTTGACGAGTATTGGATAAATCATGGTTCAGCAACAATGTTGAAGGATGGCAAGCCGTCCAAAATCACTACATTGAAAGACTTCTTGGAATTCAAAGGTAGAACAGACCTTTTAGTTAAAATCGTTTCAAAATCTTCAAACAAGAAAACGAAATGAAAATATTTGTTCCACCTATAAAAAGTCAAGGCATAAAAACCAAGTTAGTTCCTTGGATAATGGAACTTGCCCCAAAAGTTCAAGGTAAATGGATAGAGCCATTCTTAGGCACAGGTGTAGTGGCTTTTAATTCGGGTTATAAAAGGGCGATACTTAATGATACAAATCCTCATATTATAAATTTCTACAAAGGTGTTCAGGAAAAAATAATTACTGCACCATTAATGAAACATTATCTTGAATATGAAGGTGGAATATTGAGTAAAGCAGATAATAATGGTTACGAACACTATTTAAAAATACGTTCACGTTTTAACGCCGGTGAATTTTCGCCTTACGATTTTATTTTTCTTTCAAGAGCTGGTTTCAATGGAATGATGCGATTTGGAAGCAAAGGAAACTGGAATATTCCATTTTGTAAAAAGCCAGACAGATTTGCTCAAGCCTATATTACTAAAATTACAAATCAACTTTCAGCCGTTTCTCAAATCATTCAATCAGAACCAGACTGGACTTTTTATAATAAATCTTTTGCAGACATAATTCCATTAGCTACTGAAAATGATATTATATATTGTGACCCACCTTATTATGGAAGACACGTTGATTATTACAACGGGTGGAAAGAACAAGACGAAGAACTTTTATATAATTTATTGAGAGAGTCAAAAGCAAAATTTATTCTTTCTACTTGGCATCACAATGATTGGCGAAGAAATGAGATGATAGAAAAGTTTTGGGGCAAGTTCAATGTAGTTACAAAAGACCATTTTTATCATAATGGGGGTAACATTGAAAACAGAAGGACAGTTGTTGAAGCCCTCGTTTGTAATTTTGATACTGGCAATTTTATCCTGCACAATCACGGTTTGAAAGAGAAAAAAGGGAATGAACAATTACAACTGCAATTGGCGATTTAATAAAGCACATAGCGGTTAGCTGTTTTGTAAAGTGAAGGCGTTAAATTAATGTTTTATATTTTCGGGTTCTCTGTTTCTCAAAATTCGAATTTTCCCAATTTTCAGATATCTTTGCCGCAACGATGATAGAGAAGTTGAACATAATCCCCATTGAGGAGTGGTTTGAAGGTTTAAGTCAACCCCTTCTGATTGCTGGCCCTTGTAGCGCTGAGAGCGAAGAGCAGGTTATGGCAACTGCTAGAGGTATTGCTAAAATTGGTAAGGTTAAAATTCTTCGAGTTGGAATTTGGAAGCCACGTTCCCGACCTGGAACCTTTGAGGGTGCTGGAGATGAAGCCTTAAAATGGCTTAGAAAAGTCAAGGAAGAAACAGGCCTACTAATTGCTGTTGAGGTAGCAACTCCACTACATGTTGAAAAGGCTGTTGCCGCAGGCATTGATATTCTTTGGGTCGGTGCACGAACAACTGCTAATCCTTTCTCAGTTGAGCAGATTGCGCAAGCGCTTAACGGTGTAGATATACCAGTAATGGTTAAGAATCCAGTTAATCCAGACCTAGAACTATGGATTGGTTCTTTGGAGCGTTTGAACCGAGCTGGTATTAAAAAGCTTGCTGCAATACATCGTGGGTTTTACCCCTATGAAAAAACACGATTACGAAATATCCCAAAATGGGAGATTGCCATCGATCTGAAAAGCAAGTTCCCTAATCTACCTATACTTTGCGATCCAAGCCATATTGCTGGTCAAGCATTCCTTGTGCCTGAGATTGCTCAAAAGGCACTTAACCTTTCTCTCGATGGATTAATGATCGAGGTTCACTGTAACCCTTCCGTTGCTCTGAGCGATGCAAAACAGCAAATTACTCCTGCGCAGCTGGAAACAATGCTCAATGAATTGGTATTCCGCTCTCCCTCTTCGGTTAATAATGAGTTTGTCGATAAACTAGAGCAGTTTCGTAATAAAATCGATTCCATCGATCAGCAGATGATTGACCTTTTGGCCCAAAGGATGAGAATTGTTGAGGAGATTGGTGAATACAAGAAGAAGAATAACGTTAGCGTTTTTCAGATTTACCGATGGGAGAATATCTTGAAATCTAGAGTAGACTATGGATTGCGACTTGACCTTAACGCTGATTACATAAAAAACCTGCTTCAGCTAGTTCATAACGAATCCATCCGAAAGCAGGCCGATATCCTAAACCGAAAGGATAACCCTTCGACAAAATAAGCAATTTTTTAAACCTCTTTTACAGTATACTCAAAGCCTTCCATCACTTGATTTGAAAGAATTTTTGCACAAGCATCATTCACCTTCTCAATAGCTATATCTTTCGATGCAGCTTCAATTTCAAGAGTAATATGTTTACCAATACGTACATTCGAAACTTCAGTATATCCGGTATTATGCATGGTCATTCCAACTGCTTTCCCCTGTGGATCAAGAAGTGCCTTTAAAGGCATCACGTTTATTTCTGCTATAAATTTCATCGTCTAAAGATTTTATTCAGTTGGCAAAATTAATCCAAATTTGAGATTAAAAAAGTGTATTGAAAAAGTAGTTAGCTGTTTGGTGTTTGTTATTTGCTATTTTTCCACTATGTAATTAGTTATGAGTTAAATATATTTTCTTAACTTCTTTAACTCCTCAGGCTTCTACTAACTTCCTATAACTTCTTTCTCTTTCCCTTTGAGGATCCAAAAAAATGTGGATAAGAAGATATACCAAAGAATTACCAATGCTAAAGCAGCAGTCTGGAATATTGCAATAAGCGCAATTGCTCCAATTAATAAACAGATTTGTTTATATGCAACTGAAAATTTCAGCGATTTTAGCTTTAGCGAAAACATGGGCAGTTCACAAACCAGTAAGGCTGATTGCGCTACAATAATAATAATTAATAGTGTTGGTGACGAAGTGAAGAAGTTAAAGATGCTGCTCCAACCGCTATGAAGCCCAAATACTAAACCAACGGTAAGCAGCGCATTTGCAGGAGTTGGTAAACCAATGAATGAGCTAGTTTGACGCTCATCAAGATTAAAAATTCCTAGCCTTAACGATGAGAATGCCGCCATAATAAACGGAGTTGCAAGGAGAAAATGTCCCGAAAGGAGCCCTTCTGAGCTATCAATGCCAAGCGAGCTTTTCAGTAAATGGAAAAGAATCATCGCTGGTGCAACCCCAAAGCTAACCACATCTGAAAGGGAGTCGAGCTCCTTGCCGAGTGGGCTGTATGCGCCTAAAAGGCGTGCCGTAAACCCATCAAAAAAATCGAAAACTGCTGCGATTAGAATAAAAATACCCGCCATCTGAAGGTTTCCTTCAAAGGCCGAAACAATCGATAAGCATCCTGCAATTAAGTTTAGAAGTGTTATTGCGTTAGGCAAATGTCGGATGATACTATTTCTTGAAATCATTTGGGATGATGTTTACAATATTTATCACAAAAATAAGTTAAAAACTTAAGGTTGGTTATAAAATTGGGAATTTGTATGTTTACCACCGAAAATTCATTCTAATAATGCGAAGAATCGCCCTCTTCTTGTTGGTTTTTATGATCTGTACCGCTGCTTTTTCCCAAACAGCGAAGTACAGTAACGATTTTTTGTCTATCGGCGTTGGGGCAAAGTGGATGGGAATGGGCAGCATTGGCACCGCTTCTTCAAAAGATGTTGGAGCAGCATATTGGAATCCGGCTGGGCTTTTAGGGTTGGAGAATAAATATCAGGTTGAAGCGTTACATGCCAGCTACTTTGCAGGAATGGCGAGCTACAATCATATTGCGCTAGGTTATAAACCCGATACAACATCTGCTATGGCGCTCTCCATAATACGGTTTGGTGTTGATGATATTCCCAATACAACCGACCTGATTGATAGCGATGGCAATATCAATTACGACCGCCTAAAAACTTTTTCAGTGGCCGATTACGCATTCCTATTCAGCTATGCTAAAAAGACACCAATTCCAAACCTTTGGGTAGGTGGTAATGTAAAAGTAATTTATAGGAATATTGGTAAGTTCGCCTCAGCATGGGGTTTTGGACTCGATGCCGCTGCTCAATATAAGATGAACCATTGGCTTTTTGGTGCAACGTTGAGAGATGTAACATCTACCTTTAATTTTTGGTCATTCAGCTCCGATGAGCTCGAAATTACGGTAAATGATAGCACATATAATTTTGCACCTGATAAAAATTTAGAGATAACACTACCTCGACTTATTCTTGGTGTGGCGCGCTCATTCAAATTGAGCGAGAATATTAATCTTGCCACCGAGGTCGATTTTGATTTTACCTTTGATGGTAAGCGGAATACTTTAGTTTCGGGCAAACCAATCAGTATTGATCCTCATTTCGGATTTGAGGTTGGATATAAGAATTTACTTTTTATTCGTGCCGGGGCAAACAATTTTCAACGCAGTAGTAGTTTTAGCGGCAGTAATGAGTTAACCCTTCAGCCAAGCTTAGGTGTTGGAATCAAATTTCGTAGCATTACCCTCGATTATGCAATGACGAACGCTGGGAATCAAGGATATTCAAAGTATTCAAATATCTTCTCGTTACGCTGGGGATTCGATGCATTTAAACGATAACCAGAATACCGCTAATTTGCTATATTTGTAGTTCGGTTATAATTCACCCATGATAAAGATTGCTGTTGACTTTGATGGTACTATTGTTGAACATCGCTACCCAGCCATTGGTGAGCCTAAAGTATTTGCTTTCGAAACGCTTAAAGAGTTTCAGAAAAGGGGTTTTTTATTAGTCCTTTGGACATTTAGAATAGGCAAGGAGCTTGACCAAGCGGTTGAGTTTTGCCGAGCGAATGGGATTGAGTTTTATGCTGTAAATAAAAGTTATCCCGAAGAGTCTTATAATGAGTTAGCCCCTCGAAAAATTGATGCTGATATCTTTATTGATGACAGAAATTTAGGAGGATTTATCGATTGGTGCACGGTTTGGCGCATGATGTTTCCTGAATCTGATATAGAAGAGATTGAAAAAAGAGCCCTCCAACAGATGCGCAGACCAACTTTGATGAGTAAAATTTTTGGAAAAAGGAATTAAAATAGAATGCTGATGACACGCCTGCTTGCCGGTAGGCAGTGATTAAACGAATAGTCGCTGATTTGTAATTTGTAGTTTAGTTTGTGTTCAATACATTTATAGCTAATTTATGAAAAGTGCAATAAAATTATCCATTACCATAGTATCAATTTTGATGCTGGCTGCTTTCTCATGTAAAACCAATAAAGAGAATAAGATTAGCGATCAGGAGCAAACTGCTCCTAAATCAATTAACCTTGTAAAAGTCGATAAACCATCTAATGGTGCTCTTTACAAACTCGACGACGAGATTAACTTTGCCTTAAAATTGCAGGACGAAAAAATCATCCCCGATTCAATTGTTGTTTTCATCAATAGCAAAAAAATTGGGAGGCTGATTGGGCTTAATTATTCGGTAACGACTAACAATTTAAGCCTCGGAACACAAGTTTTTAGAGCAACAGCTTACAAGGATGGTTTGCATCAAACAGCCTCGGTGTCCATTAAACTGAAGTCAAAGATAGTGCCTAAACATTACACCTATCGGGTAGTTAAAACCTACAATCACGATCCCGATGCGTACACTCAAGGCCTTTTTTATAAGGATGGATTCCTTTATGAGGGAACCGGTCAGAAAGGCGCGTCAAGCGTTCGGAAGGTTGAACTTGAAACGGGCAAAGTTTTACAAAGTATTAATCTCGAAGACAAGCACTTTGGAGAAGGAATCACGTTATTCAACAATAAAATTTATCAGCTCACATGGACATCCGAAGTTGGGTTTATATACGATTTTTCAACTTTTAAGCAGGTTGGCTCATTCACCTATAGCACACAGGGATGGGGTTTAACTAATAACGATAAAGAGCTAATCATGAGCGATGGTTCCAATGTCATCCATTTTATGGAACCCGATAACTTTGCCGAGATTCATCGAATTGAAGTTTTCGATGAGAACGAGGCCGTTAATCAGCTCAACGAGCTCGAACTCATCAATGGCGATCTTTATGCCAATGTATATCAAACCAACAACATCGTAATTATCGACCCAAAAACAGGTGTAGTTAAAGGGCTTATCGATTTTAAAGGATTATTAAAAGATGCCGATAAAACCGGTAATGAGGATGTTTTAAACGGAATAGCATGGGATGAAGCGGGCAAGAGATTATTCGTAACCGGCAAGTTATGGCCAAAGCTATATCAGGTTGAGCTGATAAGTAAATAGAAATGGTTAGCCATGCAACTTCCTAAAATTAAGTGGTTCTATTTGTATCTATTTGTTTTATTCATAGTAGCCGCTAGTTTTTGGTTTTCGATTCCATCACCCTTATTCTCCGATTCAACATGCACAGTTTTAACCGACAGCAGGGGCGAACTGCTCGATGCAACCATTGCCAACGATGGGCAGTATCGCTTTCCCGAAGCCGACTCAATCCCTAAAAAGTTCGCAAAGTGTATTGTTGCTTTCGAGGATAAGCATTTTTACAAGCATCCTGGGGTTAATCCATTTTCAATTGCTAGGGCAATATATCAAAATCTAAAAAAAAGAAAAGTGATCAGCGGCGGAAGCACAATAACCATGCAGGTTATTCGGCTCTCACGCAAAGGTCAGCATCGATCGTTCACCGAGAAGATTATTGAGATGATTCTTGCTTTGCGGCTTGAAATCACTGCATCAAAAAACGAAATTCTTAAACTTTACGCTTCTCATGCGCCGTATGGTGGCAATGTTGTCGGCATCGATGCAGCATCGTGGCGTTACTATGGTCGGGGTTCCAATGAGCTCAGCTGGGCCGAAACGGCTTCGCTTGCCATACTCCCCAATGCGCCATCAATTATCTTCCCCGGAAAAAATCAGCAGGCATTCCTGAAAAAACGAAATCGGTTGCTGTCGAAGCTGCTTGCTGCTAAAGAAATCGATTCCTTGACCTTTAGTTTATCAATTCAGGAGCCCTTGCCCGGCGAGCCTAAGCCCTTGCCCCAAATTGCACCGCATCTGCTTACAAGGGCAATTATCGATGGTTCCGCTGGAATGATGGTGAGAACAACCCTCGATGCCAACCTCCAACGGCGTGTAACTGATATTGTGGAATTTTATAAACCACGGCTAGAGGCAAATTCCATTCATAATATTGCAGTATTAGTGGTTGATGTTAAAACCGGAAATGCTTTGGCGTATGTTGGGAATACAAACTCCGAGACGAACGATAATGGTAGGAGCGTCGATATTATTAAATCGTCGAGGAGCACAGGTAGTATTCTAAAGCCTTTGCTTTATGCAGCAATGCTAAACGATGGGTTGATATTACCGAATACGCTAATCCCCGATATCCCGACTCAGATTGGCGGTTATACACCCAAAAATTTTTACCCAACTTACGACGGTGCAGTTCCTGCTTCAAGGGCATTGGCGCGATCGCTAAATGTTCCTGCTGTCAGGATGCTTCAAGTGTATAGCGTAGCTAAGTTTCATTACGTTTTAAATAAGTTGGGTTTGACAACGATAAATCGTTCAGCCAATAGCTATGGATTATCGTTGATTCTTGGAGGGGCTGAGGCTAACCTATGGGATTTGGCTGGAGTTTATTCAAGTATGTCGAGGTCGCTAAACAATTTTCGTGCGTTTCAGAGCCGGTATAATCGGCTCGATCTGCATCCTGCCGTTTATATTATCGATACGGTTAGGAAAGCCCCTATTCTTGAAGATCATTCAGTGCTAAGCGCAGCATCAATCTATTTAACCTTTGAGGCCATGCGCGAGGTTGCCCGACCCGATGAGCTGTCGGGATGGAAATATTTTGCTTCGAGCCGGTCGGTGGCGTGGAAAACGGGTACAAGCTATGGCCATCGCGATGCGTGGGCTGTTGGGTTAAATCCAAATCAGGTTGTGGCTGTTTGGGTTGGAAATGCCAGCGGCGAGGGGAGGCCCGACCTTACTGGCGTATCCGCTGCGGCTCCAATAATGTTCGATGTATTCGGGCTTTTGCCTCCAAGCACTTGGTTCGAGCGCCCCATCGATGATATGGCTTTTATTCCCATTTGCAGGCAGAGCGGGCAAAGGGCATCGGATATATGCGAACCTATTGATTCGATGTGGGTTCCATTAACCGGACTCGAAACTGCACCGTGTCCATATCATCGTATTGTTCATCTCGATTCAAAGGGAGAGTTCAGGGTAAACGATTTATGCTACGATAGGGACAAAATGCTGCATCAATCATGGTTTGTGCTTCCTCCAGCCATGGAGTGGTTTTACAAAAGCAAAAAGTCCGATTACAGAATGCTGCCGCCGTACAAACCTGGTTGTAGATCTGAAACACCGCTTAAGTCAATGGCAATGCTTTACCCACGATCAATCAATGCTAAAATCAGCATTCCTCGAAATCTTGATGGTTCGCTTAGTGATATCGTGTTTGAGGCCGTTCATCGGGCAAATGACGCAACTATCTATTGGCATTTGGACGATAAATATATTGGCACCACAAAAACATTTCATAAGCTAGCGCTATGCCCAGCCATTGGTCATCACATTTTAACGCTCGTTGATGCCGACGGCGAAACGCTGG
Source organism: Bacteroidales bacterium (assembly GCA_025361485.1). Taxonomy (GTDB): domain Bacteria; phylum Bacteroidota; class Bacteroidia; order Bacteroidales; family Tenuifilaceae; genus UBA8529. The sequence continues at coordinate 3,024 of JANYLA010000119.1, read as the reverse complement.
TTACTCCTTTTTCGGTTGAGGGCGAGTAGCACTTTGGCTTGTATCTTTTGATAATGGATCATAGATAAACACGTTAAAGCATTGAGGGTAAAATGCGCTATCAACCCTTCGATACGTGCTGTCCAAATAATTAACTATCGCCTTATAATCTGTTGATCCATCCTGATAGTAAAGGATTCGCTTATCTTGATTTTTGCTAATATAATCCTTTGCATAGTCAATATTCCAAACGGGGAAGATATTATTTTTCTTCAAAACAGAATCGAAATCGTAAGCGTTCTTAAATATCTCGTTGTTATAATAGTACACAAACCCCCAAGCAGCCCAGTGCGGATAAATAATGACAATGCTATTACTATTTGCATTACGTTTAACAAAATCTGCTGAATTTTTTACCTCTCGATAGAAGAATTCCTTTGAGTTAATTTGAATATTTAATAACATCAAAACAAGTATGATTGTGCTAATTATGTATAGATATGTTTTTTTGTAGAGGAAAGTAATAATAGCGGCAATGAATAAATATAGGCCAATGCTGTTAAAAAGGATATATCGATTAATAAACATTGGAATTTTTGAGGAGATTAAAAACATAATGGTATACGGAATAAACCACCATAAAAACAGTATCAGCAATTCGTTTGAAATTTTTTTATAATTTTTTGTGCCTATCATAAAAATCGATCCGGCAAGTATCGATATCAGGATAAAAATAAAAACTCGTTTAGCATTTAAGAACCAGTATAGCTGACTCAGGTATTCGCTATTTGATGGAGGTTGCACCCATGTTCCATGGCTTGAGATGAAAAATTGTTTTATAAAAATAATGGCCATCGGCGAAAAGGAAACTCCCGTAATAATGATTGATAGAAGTAGCATTTTAAAAAGTTTCCTGTCTTTTATATAAATGAAACTGGTAGCGAATTGAACAAAAACAACGAACCATCCAAAAAAATGGCAGTAAGTAAGTACGAAGTTAGCAATTACTAGTGCTGCGAGCAGTTTCTTGTTATTATAATTTTGTATTAATGATAAAAAGTAAAAGAGCGATGCAGCTGTAGCCAGCGATAGCAAGGAGTATGTTCGAGCTTCGAGGCCAAAGTAGAAGTGGTTCGTTGATAAAATAAAAATTCCCGAGGCAAATATCCCACACCATGGGTTGAAGAATTTTTTCCCAATAAAGAAAATGTAAATTACGGTTAGCGCATTAAAAAGCAATGGAAGCATTCGAACCGATAATGAGCTGATACCAAAAAGGTCAATCCAAAAATGCTCTAATAACATGAAAAGAGGCGGATTGGGCTCGTTTTGCGTGCTTAATTTAATAATATCCAACGCGCTTTGCTGAGCATGAAAAATTGTGAATGGCTCATCGATGCAAATGTTCCGCGTTTCAATAAAAACGAGTTTCCAGATAAAAGCGATTAGAAATAGTATCAACGGAATGAGGTAGGCTGTAAATGCTTGCTTAGTTATCTTCATTGCATAGGAGATTATTTTATCAAAAATACGAAAAAGAACATTGAAATCAACTCGCTCACTTCACAAACCTAGCGCAACAAGCTACGAAGTTTGCTTTCTTGTTCATCAAAATACTGTTTAAAAGTTCAAAAATATTTCATCAAACCGTTCAATATTTCGTTGATATATACTACCTTAGTATAAAAAGCAGCATGCAAACTATACTTGTTGAAGGAATAGTCCACCGCAATGAAAGTCGACTACTTCTTAGATTTCAGAAGGAACAAGCGCTAATCGATTTGGTTAGAACAATCCCCGATTGCAAATGGAGCCAGACCAATGCCGCATGGCATATCCCCGATACTACCGAAAGCAAAGTTCAGCTCGTTAAGCTGACCGAAACAGATATAACCATTCGGTGGGTTGATCCGATAACGATTGTTAGCACCCCATCGGTTGCAAAATCGCTTTCGGATTGCAATAATAATCCGAATACAATTATCAATAATCCGGTTGTAAAGGATAAGGAGCCTTCAAGAACTGCAAGTACAAGCAAAATTAAAAGCATTAACGCTACAAATAGTACCTCTAACCACGAGGTTTTACAATTCAAAGCATACCTGACGCAGCGTAGATATAGTCCAAGCACTATTAAAACCTACACCGAAGGTTTAAAAATATTCCTTCATTTTACTGCTAAGCCAGCACTCGAGATTACGAATAAAGATCTGGAGCAGTTTAACCACGACTATATAATTAAAAATCTATACTCCTCATCGTTTCAAAATCAGATTATTAACGCAGTTAAGCTATTCTTTAGCAGCATCTACAACACCAAATTTGATGTCGATGCCGTTGAGCGTCCCCGCCGCGAGCATAAGCTTCCCAACGTGCTGAGCAAGGATGAGGTTAAAAGTATAATCACTTCCCCAACCAACCTCAAGCATCGGGTCATGCTTAGCCTGATTTATGCATGCGGTTTGCGCCGTAGCGAGCTTCTTAATCTTAAACCCTTAGATATTGATAGTAAGCGTGGGTTGTTAATAATAAGGATGGCTAAAGGGAATAAGGATAGAATTGTTCCTGTGTCAGAAAAGACAATCACAATGCTTCGAAATTACTACGTAGCATACAAACCTAAAATATGGCTTTTCGAGGGACGAACCGAAGGTGAGCAGTACAGTGAAACGAGTCTACAAGAAGTGTTGAAGTTAGCCGTTAATAAAGGGTTTGTAAGAAAGCCAGTAACACTTCATTGGCTGCGACATAGCTATGCTACGCACCTGCTCGAATCGGGAACTGATTTGCGGTATATCCAGGAGCTGCTCGGGCATAAAAGTTCGAGAACCACAGAGATTTACACACACGTAACGACTCAAAGCATTCAAAAAATCAAATCGCCCTTTGATGATTTGTAAAAATTATTACCTTTGGGATTAACAACAGTAAAAACCGTTGTAATACACCCAAATTTGGTGTATTAATAAGGAAAAACCGTATATATAAACGAGTTAGCATACATGCGGTTTTTGGTGTTATGAGTTCACAAACCTATCGCAACAA
>JANYLA010000161.1 GCA_025361485.1 Bacteroidales bacterium | reverse complement strand
GCCCATTTCCGTTTCATTTGATGCAACAAAAATAGAACACTTTTACCTAATTGAGCAGCTAACCTAAAAATAAACAACACCACAAATGTCCACTTGAATAAAACGTCTCAAAAAAAACACCATAAATGTCCATTACTCCTCATTACAGTATATTTAATTCTTTAATAAATATAATATGGGAACAGCTAATTCATACACCAAAGGGGGTATCTCAATCACCAATATTACTTTGGTTGACAAAGGCCATCAAAAATTAGTTGAAATACACTCTCGTGTTAAAGATCTTTTAAAAACAACAAGTAATAAAAACGATTTAACGGAGATTTTCTTTGCATTATCCTACTTCTACGAAAGCTACCTTATTAAAGAAGAACTATTTTTGAGAAAAACAGGTTATCCAAATCTTGATAACCACTCGGCTTCACATACAATATTTATAATAGAAATTGAACAATTAAAGGATAGCATCAATGAGGAAGCTAAGGCGGTACTTCGCAAACTTGATGATTTTATTGAAAATTGGTTTAGAAACCATGAACTTAAATATAACGCTGAACTAATCAACTATTTAAAAGGGAAAGGGTTTATTACCAATTAAATCAATCTCTTCACTCTGCTTTTTGACGTTGGTTTCATTGTATTAAAATCAAAATCAGTAATAAGGTTTAATCCTGGCGATTTACCTATTTCGAATGATCCGTATATTGAATCGATGTTTAACGCCTTTGCGCCATTCAATGTTGCCCATTTAATCGCATCGGTAAAGGAAACTTCTGGAAATTTATTTAAGAGAATTATAACCTGATCGAATACCGACAATGTATCTGAACTAGCAAGGCTATCGGTACCTATTGCTAGGTTTGCACCTAACTCAATTAGCATTGGTAAATCTGGCAATTTGCCCTCAATGAATAGATTTGAGGATGGACATAGAACAAAAAAAGAATCATCAAAATGGTTAATTAGCTGAAGAACCTCTTCTCTTGTTGAAAATGTATTATGAATAAATAGAGTTTGTGAAGTCCTCGGAATAAATCGCTCAACTACCTCGAAAGGATTTGAACAATCTGGAAGATTTATAGGAAATTTAAGCGCGTTGAAGTTTTCGGCCAATTGACCTGTTCTGTTCTTTAGAATTTGATATTCTTGTAAACTTTCCCCGTAGTGAATGCTTGCTATCGAAGAACTCTTTTTTAATTCAATATTTATCATCCTCCAAAGCTCATCTGATATTGAATAGGTTGAATGTGGAGTTAATGATTTTGCTCCTTTGGTCCGATAAATGCTATTGAAGATTTTTAAGGCTGATGACATCTTTTTACCGGCCTCCGATGAGTTTAAACCGAATAACTCGATGAAATTATGAAAATAAATATCAGATTTTCGCTTTGCATTAAATGAGTCATTCGTATTACATATATCGCCAATAGCAACTGTTCCATTCTTTTCTAAGATCGATATTGCTTGATTAATAGAATCCGTTATCTCGATAGTCTCAACTCTTCGTAGATTTCTAATTTGTGAAACAAAACTGGCTATTCCGTCTGTTTGTTTTAATTTACCCTTTAAATGAGATAGTTCTAAGTGGCAATGAGTATTTACAAAACCAGGAACAATAACTCCATTATGGAATTCCATCGATTCATACTCTTTCTCATTCCCTTTAGGATCGACAATGTCAACAACTATATTCTTGCTATCCAAAACAACAATGCCATTTCTAATTGGTTTCCCATTTACAGGAAATATATAATTGGCTGAAAAGCGTAGCATAATTGAGAGCCCTCTGATTATTCTTCTTTAATTGGTCTTAATTTATTTAGTTTGTTCAGTTTGCCTGACTTGCTTGGTTTATAGTAAACTTTAATCTTTGAAATACTTGCATGTTTTGTGAATTTGAGTGCAGTGCTATCATGCCTAAAAATTGAACCCTTCAAATGAGTAACTAACGAGTTTTGTAACGTCATTTCAATGGTATAGGTCTGAACGTTTTTTATCTTTTTATATGGTTTTTTGGTAAAACCGCTTCTACTTCCTTCTTTCGACTTATCATCAAAAAAGAAATACGCTACCATTGATGGCTTAACAGATTCATCATCATCATGAATTAATACATCTGCTGAAATAGTATAATTGCCTTGGCCTTGAACAGGAATCGAGAAGTCAATCGTTTCTTTTGGACCATCTTTGGGTAATTCATAGGATGGTTTTAAGTCCCAGAGGTTCTTAAAATTTGCATCAACAATTGAATCATCATAAATTTTATTCTCCGCAATTAAGTTCGTTTCGATTTCCGAAAGTTCAATGATTACCTTGTCGTAAATGGCATCTAAATCTTTAGGATTTTTAGAATAAATTCTTAACGAACTATCGAACTGTGCCTTTGTATAACCAAACGATTGGATGGTTTTTGTGAAGAAGTCTATCGTATCCTTGTTATAAGGATTGTTTTGAAAAGATCTATTTTGAATTGTTGCATCAATTAGCTGAATTCTCACGATTATCGAAACCATATCCTTTTCGGGGATAATTGATTTTGGGCTACATGCTACAAAGAGAAACGCAATAATCAGGGTGTATTTTGGAAGTTTCAACATATGAGTAATATTGATTTAAACGATAAAAGTAGTTCACATCACCAGTAAATAGAACATTAAAAATAAAAAGATTCCGGTAAAAAGCCCGGAATCTTAATTCAACAAAAAAGATTACTAGGTTTATTTAATCTTATCAAATAAATATCCTATCATAATTTCATGCGTTCCTGTTTGATATTTGCCAATTGCAGTATAGCTGTAATCGTAAGAATATCCAAAAATATATTTTTTCTTATAGTTATAGCCAATCATAATGGCAATTGCATCCTTGAAACGGAATGAAATCCCTCCCCACATCTGCGATTTATAGGTTACTTTTGAATTCAACTCAAACTGAAATTTACTGCCAAATGGAAATTTCAGCAAAAGTGCGGGTTCAATTTCATAATACCTGTTGAGGGCAAATCGTGATCCTGTACATATAATTATATGTTGTCTTAATCGATTTATCCCAATTGGATTACTGTAAAGATTCAACTTTTGTCCAAAAAGTTGATGAGCTGAAATGCCTAAATAGTATAAACTGTTATAAACATAAAACCCAATGGTGGCATCAGGAGTAAACGCTGAATTAACATTATCAATTGCTGGATCAGAAACATTTGTTCCGTTGCTTGTATTATCGCCATAAGTAAACTTAGACTTATCGACCTTAAACTGTAAGAAGCCGAATGAAAGACCTCCCGAAATCCTAAAATCATTATTTAACGGCATATTGTAGGCATATGAACCCATAAAGCCCATTCTACTTGTAGGGCCTGTTATATCCATAAAAACATTACCTCCCCATCCCATATCCTTTTTTGACGATGGGCCATAAATACTAATACCGGTTGTTTGAGGAGCATCATTCAGTCCAACCCATTGATAACGGCTATTTACTCTAACTTGATAATAATTATGCGTTCCTGCAACAGCAGGATTTGTGATATAATTATTGAACATGTACTGAGTATACTGCGGTATTTGCTGTCCCTCGGTTATATTGGGAAAAATTACTCCTACAATTATAAATAGGACTAACTTGACTGTTTTCATATGTAAGATTATATTTTTCATAGTTAACTCCTCCTATCTTACAATTGTTATTGAACCGGTTTCAGGTTTCCAATTAACATCTGTTGTCTTGATGTTAAACTTAACCACATAGTAGTATGTTCCTATCGGTAACTCTTTACCATTATTTGTTTTTCCATCCCATCCTTTAGCAGCCTCATCACCCTTTGCCGACCAGACTAACGCTCCCCAACGGTTAAATATCTCTATTTCGAGATCAGGGAAAAGGTAATCTTTCGGAACATTCCACCTATCATTAATTAAATCACCATTTGGTGAGAATACATTACCAAATGAGATTTCGTTAACAAATTTAGCATAAAGCCTCAGTGAATCCTTGCATCCAACCTCTGATATTGCCTTAACATCAATAAGAATAAACTTGGTTAGCTTATTAACCGCAGGATTCTCTTTTAAATCCACAATGCGATTTGTTGGAATCTGAGCATATATATCTTTATCGGAATAAATCGATGAATTCCATGAATTTGCCGGTTCAAATAGTATTGCCGGTTCCCATGAGAATGTTGTTGGTGAATCTGTGTTGGCAGTAATAACATCGAGATTATAACGTGTACCAGAGAGAATAGCAATAATAGTGTCTTTTTTATTAGTGTTATTTCTCTGTAATGCCGATATATAAAGGGGCACGCTAATATCTATTTTAGGATAAACAGTAATATCAACGCTATCTCTACTTGCGCAACCTCCATCATTCTCTATCTGAAGATAGTATTTAGAAGTTACCGTTGGATTAATCCTAAAAGTTGGACTCAATCCATCTTGGATAGGAGATACAAACAGCGGATTATCGTACCATTTATAAGTATATGTTCGGGGTGGTACTGGTGAAAGATCGTTATGAACAGCTACCAAATCTAAACTTGCACTACCACATATTAATGTATCCTTTGAAATGTATGCATCCATAAAATAATTTGGATCAGATGGAACCCAAAGAGTATCGCTATAAATACAATTATTAGCATCTAAAATTGTAAAAATATAGTCCCCAGCTGAAAGCCCTCCTAGAAAGTTTCCGGTTGTACCACCTGCTGGATAATTCCACGAATAGGTATAAGGGCTCGTACCGCCCGAAACAGTCCCTAATTGTATGCTTCCAACATCAACACTACCTACCAACCATGAAGAGCATTTTGCAGTGTCAATTACAGGTGAAGTAATTGACATCGGTGTAGGAGCAAGTATCGTCGCAGTTGCGCTATTCGAACAATTTGCTGCATCGGTTACGGTAACTGTATATGATCCTGCTTGTACTCCAGATAAATCCTCAGTGGTTAAAACAGGGATAGTATTCCAACTATAGGTATAGCTTGGAGGGCCAGCTAATGGCGTACCTCCTGTAACAGTTACATCTATTGATCCTAAATCGTATGAGCAGTTAAGTAAAGGCGATGGTACTGCTGTAATATTTATTTGTGGGTTTTCAGTTAACGTTCCTGATAACGGAACATCTGAGGATGCTATGCAGCCATTTGCATCCTTTAAGTCAACCGTATAAATTCCAGCAGGAAGATTATTAAACACACCTGTAGTATTGTCAGGTTGACCAGTAAGGCTATAGGTTAAAACCCCTGTTCCACCTGTTGCTGTAACGGTAATACTTCCGCTTGGAACTCCAAAGCAAGGATTAGCCCATACAATATTAGCAATATTAAGTTTTATAGGATCTGCTAAAATAATACCTGTTTTCGTAATGCTTCCACAGCTGCCTGCATCAGTAATAGTAAAATCGTAGGTTCCTGGCGCAACGTCATTCGCTATATTACCTATAGCTGTTTTTGGTACTCCGCCCTCTGTCCACGATATAGTGTAAGGTGGTGTGCCCCCAACAATATTGAATGTAACCGATCCATTAGCATCGCCAAAACATAGCTTATCGTTAACGCTTAATACTGATGCATCAAAAACAGCAGGTTCAATAATTGTTACCGAAGCGCTACCTGTTACCCCAATATTATCAACAACTTGAACGGTATATAACCCTGGGGCTAATCCGGTTATAGTCATCATGTCGTTGAAAGCGGGTAATGGTCCACTTGGCCCTGTCCAAGTAATGGTATAAGGTGCTACACCGCTATTTATGGTTAACACAATTTGTCCATTATTTAAACCAAAGCATGTAATATCGGTTGGAGTAAGTGTAATATCTAATAAACCTATTATCTGGGGTAATGTTGAAGCGGAACAAAGATTCACATCAGTAACAGTAATAGTATATGTCCCTGCTGATAATCCTGTGAATTCAACATCAACTCCTGCACCTCCGGGTAAAACAACACCTCCAGGGTTTAAAGTAAAGTTATAACCAGGAGTACCTCCGGTTGCCGATAATTTTATCTTACCATCGTTCGCACCAGGCGCAGTCATTTGTGTTATAACTGGGGTGCTAATAATTATTGGAGTTGGTTCTATTATGGTTACTGTTCCTACAAAAGTATTACACGAGTGAGCATCTGTAATGGTATAATTATAAATACCCGCTGGCACATTAGGAAAATTACCATCATTTGTGTTTTGATTATATGCTCCACCATCGGTTAGCGTATAAGAGATTGGTATTGTACCTCCAGATGTAACCAATGTTACTGCTGAAATATCGCCATTACAACTTAATAGCGTGCTAGTTGCCGAAACAAATGTAAATAAAGCGGGTTCTATGATTGTAAAGTTGACTGTTACCTGATTACAACCATTAATATCTGTTGCTTGAACGCTAAAAGTACCAGCAGGTAAACCAATAAAATTACCATCAAGACTTGTTATTACGCCACCAGGTAAAAGGGTATAGGTTAATGCCCCCGTTCCTCCAGTTGCTGCCGCATGTATTTCGCCATCAGCTAAGCCAAAGCAAGTAATATCTTTATATGTGGGTGAAGTAAAAACTATTGCAGGAGGTTCAGAAACTGTTATTGGTTGATTAAAAACACAATCATTTGCATCTTTCACATCTAAACTATGATCTCCAGCTGCCAATCCTGTGAAATCACCAGTAGCTTGATAAGCTCCTCCATCAAGACGATAAGTGAGCACGCCTGTTCCTCCAGTTGCTGAAACATGAATCTCTCCATTGGCTGGTAAAACTCCATTACAAGTTAAGTCAACTACCGTCGGAGGAGCAACAAGAGTAATAGGTGGTGGGCCAGTAATAGAAAGTAAACTACCATTTTGAATACATCCGTTTTCATCTTTCACGGCAACCTGGTATGTTCCTACTCCAAGGTTATTAAAAAATCCATCATTCTGCCATGTAGTCCCGCCATCAATTGAAAATTGAAGGTCGCCTGTACCACCAGTAGCAAGAATGATAATCGATCCGTCTGTATTATACGAACAAACAGTAACAAGATCAACCATTTCAGCGGTAATAATTATTTTTGCTGGTTGGTTTATTGTATTTGGGCCAATGGTTGTAGTACATCCGTTGCCATCTTTAACAATTACAGAATAAGTTCCTGCGAAAAGATTTAAAAAATCTCCTGTAGCTTGCCATGTTGTCCCACCATCAATTGAAAAACTGAATGGAGCAATTCCTCCAGTTACTTTAACAGATATTGAGCCTGATTTATCCCCATTGCACAATAAAACATCTTTCCATGTACCGCCATCAGTAATAATTGCTGCAGGTTGAGTTATTTTCACGCTTGTTGCTGCGGTAGTGCAACTATTTGCATCCTTAACTTTTAACAAATAAGTTCCGGCTGTTAATCCTGTAAAATCAGGGCTTAATTTCCATGAAGCAGGTGAACCACCAAGTATTGAGTACTGGTAAGGAGGAGTTCCTCCCGAAGCTATAAAATGAATCTCTCCATTAGCACTACCATTACAAGTGAGATTAATAAAACTATGTACAAAGGTCAATAATGCAGGTTGTCCAACTGTTATATTTCCTGAAAGTGTTGGAGCACAACCCTTGGAATCGGTAACACTAATTTGATATAGAGTACTTGCACCTAATGAATTAAAGATTGCTGGCGTCCCTATAGGTCCTCGATTTGCAACAAATACTCCATTATTGGTAAGGGTATAAGTATATGGTGAAGTACCACCTGCTGCCTGAATTTGAATCGAACCATTTGTGCCTCCGAAACAACCCGTAACATCAACAACAATAGGTAAGCCCAATGTAATCGGTGTAGGATCTGTTACTGTTGCATTTCCAATAGCTGTGCAACCTATATTATCAGTAACCGTAACTGCATATGTTCCAGCGCTAAGGCCAACTGCTGTTTTTGTATTCTGAACGGGTATAGTATTCCAACTGTAGGTGTATGTGTTCAAAGGAGGAATAGGAGTACCTCCAATTGGGAGTGCTGTAGCGGTTCCAGTATTCGAACCCACGCAGTTAGGTGTTGTGAATGTTGTACTTACAGTAAACACCGGACCAACAGTAATCATTATTACATTGCTTGTTAGATCACTGCAAGTTCCTGATGATGCAATCCTTTGATACCAAGTATTCACTGTTAGTAATCCTGGTTGATAGGTTGGATTTATTTCTCCAACGATATTTAAGAATGGGCCACCTGCTCCAACTGTGCTTTGTTTCCACTGATAAGAATAGATACCAGTTCCTCCAACTGGAGTTGTTCCAGTCAGTAATGCAGGTGCAGTATTGTAACAAATAGATTGGGCTAAAGAGATGGTATTATTAGTTATCAATGGATTTACAGTAATTGTATTCGTAGCAAATGATGAACAGCCACTAATATCAGTATAGGTGTAGGTAATGATGTGAGAACCTGCACCCGCTGTTGCAGGATTGAATATCCCACCCCCTACTCCTGGTCCACTGTAGGTTCCCCCTAATGGACTACCTCCTGAAAGCGCAAACGGTGCTTCATCGAAGCAAACAGTTGTAAAGGCAGAAAGAGTTACTATTGGAAGAGAATTAACTGTAATAGTCCCATTGGCTGTAGCTTGGACGCAAGGGCCAGTAGTGGTCACCGTATAGTTGAAAGTACCATTCACAGTGGGTGTGCCGCTGATCGTGAATACACCTAAAGCATAAGAGCCAATTACCCCGGCAGGAAGTCCTGCTACAGTGGCACCGGTTCCGCTACCCCCTACAGAGTAAGTAATGCTGGTAATCGGTGTATTGAGACACTTTACCTGAGCATCCGTGCCCACGGCGGATGTCAAAGCAATGGTTGCATTCGGGTTGACCGTAATAGTTCCATTGGCTGTTGCCTGTACACACGACCCAGTGGTCGTCACCGTGTAGTTGAACGTGCCACTCGCAGTGGGGGTACCACTGATCGTGAATACGCCTAGAGCGTATGAGCCGCTGACCCCGGCGGGTAGACCTACCACGCCTGCGCCGGTTCCTCCACCGCCAACAGAGTAGGTGATATTAGTAATTGGTGTGCTAATACAAACCAGCTGAGCATTGGTACCAACTGCTGATGTCAATGCGATGGTTGCATTTGGATTTACTGTAATGATTCCGTTGGCTGTTGCCTGTACACAAGGGCCGGTAGTGGTCACCGTGTAGTTGAAAGTGCCGTTCGCTGTTGGTGTTCCGCTGATGGTGAATACGCCCAAAGCGTAAGAGCCGATTACACCAGCGGGTAGTCCTAAAATGGTTGCCCCGGTTCCGCTACCTCCTATGGAATAAGTGATATTGGTTATCGCGGTATTGATACACTTTACCTGAGCATCGGTGCCTACGGCGGATGTCAAAGCAATAGTTGCATTCGGATTGACCGTGATAGTTCCATTGGCTGTTGCCTGAACGCATGATCCTGTGGTGGTCACCGTGTAGTTAAATGTGCCACTTGCTGTAGGTGTTCCGCTTATGGTGAATACGCCAAGGGCGTAAGTGCCGATTACACCAGCGGGTAATCCCACCACGCCTGCGCCGGTTCCTCCACCGCCAACAGAGTAGGTGATATTTGTAATCGCTGTATTGACACACTTTACCTGAGCATCAGTGCCCACGGCGGATGTCAACGCAATGGTCGCATTCGGAGTTACCGTAATGGTTCCATTGGCTGTCGCCTGAACACATGGTCCAGTGGTGGTCACAGTATAATTAAAGACGCCGCTAACAGTCGGAGTACCGCTAATGGTGAATACGCCAAGAGCGTAAGCGCCAATAACCCCGGTGGGTAATCCTAATACAGTTGCTCCCGTTCCGCTACCCCCTACAGAGTAGGTGATGTTGGTAATCGCTGTATTGATACACTTTATCTGAGCATCGGTGCCCACAGCCGATGTTCGACTGATTGTTGCATCAGGAGTGACCGTGATAGTTCCGTTGGCTATCGCCTGAACGCATGGCCCGGTGGTAGTCACCGTGTAGTTAAACATGCCGCTCGCAGTCGGCATGCCGCTGATTGTAAATACACCTAAAGCATAAGAGCCGACTACTCCAGCAGGTAGACCCACAACGCCTGCTCCGGTTCCACCTACTCCAATAGAGTATGTAATATTTGTAATCGCCGTATTGATACACTTAACCTGGGCATCGGTGCCCACAGCTGATGTTCGGCTTATCGTTGCATTTGGAGTAACTGTAATACTCCCATTAGCTGTAGCTTGAACGCATGGACCAGTAGTGGTAACAGTATAGTTGAAAGTACCGCTAGCAGTTGGTGTACCACTGATGGTAAATACACCTAAAGCGTAGGTGCCGATGACCCCGGTGGGCAATCCTAATACCGTTGCTCCAGTCCCGCTACCTCCTACAGAGTATGTGATATTTGCAATCGCTGTGCTAATACAAACCAACTGGGCATTGGTACCCACTGCTGATGTCAATGCTATGGTCGAATTAGGGTTGACCGTGATGGTTCCATTGGCTGTAGCTTGAGCACATGGCCCAGTAGTGGTCACCGTATAATTAAAGATGCCGCTAACAGTCGGCGTGCCGCTTATAGTGAAAACGCCTAAAGCGTAGCTGCCGATAACCCCGGCGGGTAGTCCCAATACTGTTGCGCCTGTTCCGCTACCCCCTACGGAGTAGGTAATGTTTGTAATCGCAGTGTTGATACACTTAACCTGGGCATCGGTGCCCACAGCTGATGTTCGGCTGATTGTTGCATCCGGAGTGACCGTAATGGTTCCATTGGCCGTAGCCTGAACGCAGGATCCAGTGGTCGTCACAGTATAGTTAAAAGTTCCGCTAGCTGTCGGTGAGCCGCTGATCGTGAATACACCTAAAGCATAAGAGCCAATTACCCCGGCAGGAAGACCCACCACTCCTGCGCCGGTGCCTCCTCCGCCTATTGAATAGGTGATGTTGGTAATTGGCGTGTTAATACAAACCAGCTGCGTATTGGTGCCAACGGCCGATGTCAATGCGATGGTCGCATTCGGGTTGACTGTTATGGTCCCGTTGGCAATCGCCTGAACGCATGGCCCAGTAGTGGTCACCGTGTAGTTGAAGATGCCGCTTGCGGTCGGAGTGCCGCTTATAGTGAATACGCCTAAAGCGTAAGAGCCGATTACCCCGGCGGGTAAACCTACAACACCAGCACCTGTACCACCAACTCCAATAGAGTATGTTATGTTGGTAATCGGGGTGTTGATACACTTAACCTGAGCATCGGTGCCCACAGCTGATGTTCTGATGATTGTAGCATCAGGAGTGACTGTAATCGAACCATTAGCCGTGGTCTGAGTACAAGTTCCAGTGGTTGTTACCGTAAAGTTAAATGTTCCGCTAATTGTCGGTGTGCCACTGATTGTGAATACACCCAAAGCGTAAGAGCCGATTACCCCAGCGGGTAGACCCACCACGCCTGCACCGGTACCACCGCCTCCAATTGAATAAGTGATATCAGCTATCGGGGTATTTATACAAACCGACTGTCCATCGGTGCCCACAGCGGATGTAAGGCTTATGATTGCACTAGGATTTACAGTTACAGTTGTTGATGAAGAGTAGTCAACACATCCGTTTGAATTTGTTACAACAAGATCATATTCTCCTGATGTAGTTGCTGTATAAGTTGCTCCTGTTGCACCACCAATATCGGTAAAATCCTTTCTCCATTGGTATGTGTAACCCGCTCCTGTTGTTGCTGAAAGATCAACTGAAAGACCCTGACAAAATGTTGTTGGACCTAATGGTATAAAAGTTGCTACAGGTGTTTGAAGAACTTCAATTAATATTGTTCCTACAGAAACTACATTTAAAAAATCTTTAACAGTACATGTAATAGTATAAAACCCTGGGGCAACAGTATTATCTGGTGCAAAAAAAGCATTTCCAACAACTCCTGTTAAGATTGATGCAGGAGCACCATCCCAGGTCCAAGTATAGGATTTTATAGGAAAAACAGCCCCACCCCCAGGTGTAGCTTTTAGCGAAAGTACTTTATTTTGGCATATTTGAGTTTCTCCTCCTGGAATAGTAGTTACATTGACGGTAAATGCTAATACATTCCCAGCAGAAAATATCATCATCCCTACAATAGCCCCAAGAAAATATTTAACTACTCCTGTTTTTAATAAATTCGTTTTCATCTTTTTAGATGTTTGAATTGTTCAGTAGATCATTTAAAAGATACGCTATACGTGTTGAAAAAACGCAACATTAATGTTTAAAAAAACACCTCAATATCTTTGGCTCTTCAAAATACATTGATATAACTGCCGAAAATATAGATTTTTCCTGTACTTCCCAAATATTCTCCTTTAAATTAGCGACTTACAGACTTATTTGTTCAATTATCAAATAAATAAAATCATCTAAATTATTGTTTGTGTGCGAGTTACAAATAATCAAAAATATTACTATTCTTTTGTACGGAATACTCCTTTTAAAGGTTTTGGCTATAAATGCAAATTTTATTCCATTTATCTACGCTATTTGTGGATTGACCTCTACTAAATGAATGAATAATTGTTAAATGAAAGCATAAATCAAAATACTACCTTTTTAATTATTACAACAATACTGCCAGCGAGAATATTGCTTTGATTTACTTGCTTTTATAAATTCATGGAAATAATTTATGACCGGAAGTGGACGGATGGAAATTCTAATTTATCCCTAAGGATGTTGAAAAAAAGAGTACAGGAGAGCCTTGATAATATCTATAAAAACAAAATGACCAAAAGCATTATTAGAAATCCGAGTACAAATCCAGAATATACTTGAATTGGCTTGTGGGCTTTTGAGTATAACCTTGCGGCGGCCAGTAGCCCCGCCATAAAAATTGAAATTACCAGATAGGGCAAAACATCAGTATAAAGGCGAATGGAAAAGGCAATTATAAAACCTACCAAACCACCTACACCCACCATATGTATACTAATTTTCCACCAATAGGATATAATTAAACATGAGGCAACAATCAGTGATGCCCCAAACATAAACGCAGCAATTACGAATGGAATTGGTAATTTAACAAGAAAATAAACCGATAGGATATAAGGAATTAGAGTGAATGCTAATGGTAAAATACGTTCTTTATTACTCTCCATCTCTAAACTTTTAACCGCCCCAAATTGAATGAAAAGCGGCATCATAAGCAGAGGTAGCCCTAATGTATTTGCCCCTACAACAAGTAGTATAATTCGCTTAATATCACTTGGAAGATATGATACATAAGAGCCTGTATAGAATATAAATACAACACCTAATAAAGGCATGAGCAGTGGATGAAAAAGAGCTGATAAAATTTTTGCTAGTGTACTATTCATTATAATAATTCTTTCCTTAAACGTGCAACAGCAACGCCAAGCTGCTCACGATACTTAGCAACCGTTCGACGAGCAATCGGATAACCTTTTTGCTGCAATATTTCCATTAATTTTTCATCGGTGAGGGGCTTGCGTTTTTCCTCATTATCGATACAATCTTGTAGGATTTTCTTAATCTCCTTAGTTGACACTTCCTCCCCTGCATCATTTTGCATTCCCTCGCTAAAGAAGAACTTTAGAGAGTATATGCCAAAATGAGTCTGTATGTACTTGCTGTTGGCAACACGTGAAATGGTTGAGATATCAAGTCCTGTTTTTTCGGCAATGTCCTTCAAGATCATCGGACGAAGCTTGGTCTCATCTCCTTCTTCAAAAAACTCACGTTGATATTCGATAAGCGCTTGCATGGTAACCATCAACGTATTCTGACGCTGTTTAATAGCATCGATAAACCAACGAGCAGAGTCTATTTTTTGCTTAACAAAAACCATTGCATCCTTGTCCTGCCTTGTTGCGCCGCTCTTATTATGAGAGTATGTCTCAATCATCTCGGAATACTCACGGCTAATACGAAGTTCAGGTACATTACGAGCGTTTAGGTTAAGCTGAAATTCTCCATCAACCAAATCGAGCGTAAAATCGGGAATGATATGCTGTATCGATTGGTTCAATGGATCCTGAAACGATCCACCGGGTTTTGGATTAAGCTTTAAAATCTCGTCAATGGCATCTTTTAGCTGATCGTCTTCAAGATTGAGCTTAGCATCAATTTTATCATAGTGTTTACGGGTAAACTCGTCGAAATGATATTTAATGATTTTTCGCGCTAGCACAACCTCAGGAATGGTTTGATCTTTCGCGTTTATCTGTAAGAGCAAGCATTCTTGCAAATCACGGGCACCAACTCCGGGCGGGTCAAAATCATGGATGATGTATAGGAGATACTCCAGCTCATCTTCATTGGTTTCAATTCCCATAGAGAAGGCAATATCATCAGCTATTGCTGTTAACTTACGCCGCAAATATCCATCCTCGTCGATATTACCAATGATATATTTCGCAAGCTCGTATTGCTTTTCGGTTAATACGCGTAATCCAAGCTGACTTTCGAGATGTTCATGGAAAGATACTCCAATAGAAAAAGGGATATCCTCGTGCTTATCGTCCTTTGAGGTGTTATTGGAATTTAATCGATAGGAAGGAACATCCTCATCGTTGAGGTAGTCGTCTAATGTAAATTCATCGTCATTCTTGCTAACATCCTCTTCTGTAATTTCCTCCTCCTGATCTTGTCTTTCTTCTCCCTCTTCTCCCTCTTCAAGAATGGGATTCTCTTCCAACTCCTTTTTAATCCTCTGCTCAAGCAGCATGGTTGGAATCTCCAGCAACTTAATGACTTGTATTTGCTGAGGAGATAACTTTTGTAAGAGCTTTTGTTGAAGCCTTTGCTTGAGCATGAACTATTTATTTTATACTAAAATTCGCAATTCTTTGGAGTCCGAGGGAATGGAATAACATCACGTATGTTGCTCATCCCTGTTACAAATAGCACAAGTCTTTCGAAGCCTAAGCCAAATCCGCTATGCGGTGCTGTTCCGAATTTACGTGTTTCGAGATACCACCACATATCCTTTTCAGGAATATGCATTTCAGTTATTCTTGCTAAGAGTTTTTCGTAACCCTCTTCTCGCTGCGAACCACCAATTATTTCACCAATCTTTGGGAATAGTACGTCCATTGCTCGAACAGTCTTACCATCCTCATTCTGTTTCATGTAAAAGGATTTGATCTCCTTTGGGTAATCGGTGAGAATCACTGGTTTTTTAAAGTGCTTTTCAACTAAGAATCTTTCGTGTTCGGCTTGCAAATCGGCACCCCAGAATACCGGAAACTCCCACTTTTGTTCAACCTTTTCGAGAATCTCAACTGCTTTAGTGTAGGTTAGGCGCTCAAAGTGGTTGTCAACAACGAATTTTAGCCTATCGATTAGCTCATTATCATACATCTTATTTAGGAAATCCAAATCGTCAATGCAATTATCAAGCGCATAACGAATAAGATATTTTAGGAAATCCTCTGCAAGATTCATGTTATCGATGATATCATAAAATGCCATTTCAGGCTCAATCATCCAGAATTCGGCTAGGTGGCGTGGTGTGTTTGAGTTTTCGGCACGGAAAGTTGGTCCAAAAGTGTAGATCTCTGAAAGAGCCAACGCTGCAAGCTCCCCTTCGAGTTGCCCCGATACGGTTAGGTTTGCCTCTTTGCCAAAGAAATCTTCGCTCCAATTAATTTTTCCATCCTCCGTGCGAGGAAGAGAATTTACATCAAGGGTAGTAACCTTAAACATTGCTCCTGCCCCTTCGGCATCAGAAGCGGTAATGATTGGTGTATGGACATAATAAAATCCTTTATCGTTAAAATACTTATGAATGGCATAAGCCATTGCATGTCGAATACGAAGTACTGCACCAAATGTATTTGTTCGTGGGCGAAGATGGGCTATCTCACGTAAAAATTCCATGCTGTGACCCTTCTTCTGTAACGGATAGGTTGTTGCATCGGCTGCACCGTAAAGTTCTATGCTGGTTGCCTGAATCTCCACTCGTTGACCTGAGCCAGGAGATTCAACCAGTTTACCATTAACGCTAATACATGCTCCTGTATTTATGTCTTTTATTAAATTTTCATCGAATTTTTCAACATCAACTACAACTTGAATATTATTGATGGTTGAACCATCATTTAATGCTATAAAAGCAACACTTTTATTCCCGCGTCGGGTACGAACCCAACCCTTTGCCAAAACATCGGAGCCAATCTGACCGTTTAAAAGCAACTCCTTAATTTTAACTCTCTTTTTCTCTTCCATCTCAAATGGTTTAAATTGATATAAATGCTATAAATTGCTCACTGCAACATGCAAAAATAATACTTTTAAGGTCATAACAGCACGCAATAAGAATTTTTGGCAAAGATTTTGATTGAAGAATAAAACCTTTATACTTATTGTTTTCTAAAAAAAGAGTTCCGGCTTAATCTTTAAGTCGGAACTCTTTTCTTTATTCTGATAAACTATTTTTTCTGGTAATAATTCTGAAGTCTTTTTTTGAACACCTTATCGTTGGCATCGTTAACAGCCTTAACCATAGCCTCTATTTTTGTATATCGACCATCAGTTTCTTCGCTACTAATAGTACTCTGATCGCGAAAAACGATATAGCCAATCTTATACCCTGTATTATCGAGGGTCATTGATACGGCTGCATTATAATCATCGAAAATGATAACAGAGGGTAGTGTATTAATATTATACCTTAAAACTGCGGTAAGCACTTTGCTTTGAATATACTGTATTTGCTCTTTGCCAAGATATTTTGCACCAAGTAAAAGCCTTACAATATCAATTTGAGAGATAATTTGTTTTTTCTGATCAGCTCTATACTTTTCATACTGCTTCTGATTGGTATTCTGAAAAAGTCCTGTAAAACCGATGGGAATACCCTGTAAATCTTTCAAATCATTGTCCCGCTTCCGTTTCTTTAGCTCTTTCTTCGCCTCTTTCTGATGGTAAGGAATATAGTACATCCATTTATGAGTCCTTTTAAATGATTCAGTCATGGGTTTCGGTTTCCAATACGAAACTGGTCGTTTCATAATAGGATCGGTGAGATACAACTGATTCGATTCAAGCGTATAAATTAGGCAGTTAATAAAATGAACATATCCTCCACCAAGGCTTTTGTGCAGAGCAGACCACAGCGTTTTGGTTTGATCTGTTTTACTGGAATCCGTCTTAATAATGTCAACACTTTTGAACTTCTGATCCTTTAGAAATTGTATAAATTCGTTGTCGAGTTTTACAGGGTAGTAAGTTGTTGACTGTTCTGTTGTATCGATAAAAGGGTTTTTCCCAGTATGATATAAACCCCGAACATCCATCACATAATTGGTGTCATTAGAGAGTTTGATGTGCAGATTATAGTCGAGGCCCCATTTCATCTCAGAAATCTTTGTCTGTCCAGCATTCTGTGCATTTACAGAAACAAGTGCTAGCGTAAAGAGGATTGAAATACAGAGGGTTTTCATTGTGTTTTTAATTATAATTATTCATCGAAAGTTACAAAAATGATTTCCCTTAGCAATTATATTCTTGTATTCTTAAATTATAAACAAGGCTGTAATTAACTTTTAGCTAATATTAGCGATTCAAAAAAGTCACCTAAAATTATTACTCGTTGATTATTTTTTAGCCATTTAAACCTTTTTTGATTTATTAACTCTATTATAATAATTCATCTAGTGCGTTTTTAAGTATTAAGTAATATTTTTACAGCGCTGTTTTTTAAAATAAATTAACATTAAAACTAATATTTTAACACTAAACCCAGAAATTATGATTAGGAATTTGCTTCTAGCGATATGTATGATTTTCACATCAAACCTTTTCGCTCAAACGATGAATAATGATAGAATTATTAATAGGATAAATCGCGAAATTGATGATAGAGACTTTAGAGAAGGAACTAATGAAGTTAAAACATATAAAGATGTTCAAGGTTCACCTTATTTTACCGATGATTTTGTTACAGGTGTAGTATCTGGAAAGGATATGGAAGATATATCAGGAAAATATCGATATAATATTTACACCGATAAAATTGAGTATCCTGTTGATGAAAAGGTGTTCAGCCTTGAACAGCCATGGAAATACAATCTATTCAAAATAGGAGATACTCGTTTCTTTTTTCAGCAATACCTCGATGGTGTAAAAGTGAAGAAAGGTTTTTTAATTGTGCTCGCTGAAGGAAAATACAATTTATTTCTAAAAAAGAAGATTGCTTATATGCCTGAAGAACCGGCACAACCATATCAAACACAGAAACCAAATAGATTTGAAAGCGGTGAAGATTCATATTTTCTTGCGATTGGTAATGAACCTGCAAAACTATTAACTACGGTTAAAAATTTGAAAAAAACTTTCCCTGAGTTAACTCAAATCATCGACTCTTATAAAGAAAGTACGAACCTAAAGAAAAAGAATAATATAGTTAATCTCATTAATTATATTAACCTTCAAGTTAGTAAATAAGTAGCGAATGGGAATTCATTATTTAGTTTTGAATTCCCATTCTTTTTCTCAGTCCCTATTCACTGTGTCAGGTGAAAATGCTGGAAGGCAAACTGCAACGTACTCAGCACCGCCCTCGAAAGGTGAACTGTACTGAACCCATTCACTCTTCGATATCAGTATGCCTTGCCCCGCTTTTACTTCAAAATCTTTATCCTTGGTTTTTACACAAAGTGTTCCTTTTAAAACAACCGTGTATTCACTGAATTGAGGTGTTTGACCAGGTTCAACCCAACCATTAGGACTTTTCATTCTAGCAATGCTTACCTCTGCTGTACCGCTATTTACTCTTCCAAAATACTCTTCAATAATTTTTGGTTTATTACCTGCCGCTTCAATTATTTGGGGCTTTTCGATTAGTTTGGCCATATCTAATAGGTTTAATTATTGACTGCTAATATATGAATTGATCAAGATTATATCGAATAAAAAACAAAAATGAGTATTTGTAAGGAGGCCTAAACGAAAACCCTCAAACGACTCTTTCAGGTCTAAAGACTCTGAAAGGTCATTTCTCCTTTAAATTTCCTGACAGAGTTAGAAGAACCTGTCAGAGTAATTTTTTAAAAACCAATGAATAGACGTATTAGCGGATAATTATAAAAAACAATTTCTAAATTCATCTGTTTCTTATCTCGCTAATAATTAACATATATTTGCAAAAACGAATAATCATGCCAAAGAAAATTATCGTTGCAGTAACAGGTGCAAGCGGCTCAATTTATGCGAAACATTTACTCGAAAAATTGATTGCTTTAAAGAATAATTCGGCAGAGGTTTCCCTAATTTTCTCAGAAAGTGGAAAAAAGGTATGGGACTATGAAATAGGTCGTTTTAATATCAATTCGGAGAGAATACATCTTTACTCAAACAACGATTTTTTTGCTCCTGTTGCATCAGGCTCTGCTGGTTACGAAAGCATGATAATAATTCCATGTACTATGGGAACTTTAGGCCGAATAGCATCGGGAACTAGCGATGATTTAATATCTCGCTCGGCAGATGTAATGCTTAAAGAAAGGCGAAAGCTAATTCTTGTTACTCGCGAAGCCCCATTGAACTTAATTCATATTGAAAATATGAAAATGGTTACTCTTGCAGGTGGCATTATATATCCTGCAAGTCCATCATTCTATAGCAAGCCGGATAACAAGGAAGAGCTAGAGATGACCTTGGTAAATAGAGTGCTTGATATCATGGGGTTTGATTCAGATATCCAACGCTGGAGCGGTGAAATCTAAAGCGAAGTATAGGCAAGTGTAACAATACTAACTTTAACGTCCTCGGCTTCGAGCACAACCGATGCGCACTCTTCAAGGGTTGCCCCTGTGGTAACAATATCATCTACAATGAGTATATGTTTTCCTTTAAAATCGACTGGGTTTTCCAGCTGAAATGCTTTTGAAACATTCTCCACCCTTTGTACCCTAGTTTTCCGTGTTTGAGTCTCCGTATAACCTGATCTGATAAGATTTTTGGTCGATATTGGAACTCCCATGCTTTCCTGTAATCCTTTGGCTATCTCCTCGGCCTGATTATAACCCCGCTGTTTAAACCGCCTAGGATGCAATGGAACGGGTACGATAAAATCAATATTTTTATATGAATCAACCCTTTTCAATTCGTTTCCAAACTCTTTCCCAAGAATAAAGCCTATCTCCTTTTTTCCGTTGTATTTTAGTTGATGTAGCAACTTTCGGTAACGGCTCCCTTTAGCAAAAAAGAAAAAGGAGCAAGCATTTTGAACTAATGCCCGCCCCCAAAATATTTTTGCAACCGAATTATCGGAATCTAACCAGTACTTTGTACGTGGTATATTATACAGACAGCTTACGCAAATAACTGACTCACCCTCGGCGAGGTCGTTATGGCATACCATGCAAAGGTTAGGATAGAAAAGCCGGATAAAATCGGTGAGTATCCGGGTTGCTGCCATATCTGCTATTTTTCTCTAGTCCAAAGAACTTGTTTGCCAATCAGCGAAAAGCCAATGTAGCCTTTAACGTGCAGCTGGTCATTATTATCCTCGAACCACATCAAACATTTATAGGTTTTCCCTTCCTTCGGATCGTATATTTTGCCATCAATCCACTCCTTGTCATCCTTTTCATAACTAAACCCGCTTAGAATTTCTAAGCCAAGGGTTGGACGTGACTGTAATTTTATATCTGGGTTTTTGTAGTCAACCTTGGGCTTACCATCCCGGTTAGGTTCTTTTAACCAGGTAATTGTTCCATTATATTTACCATTCGAGTTCTTTTCGATGGTAACTTTTGAGTCTCCGTACTGGGTTAGCCAAGTGCCAACAACTCGATTCTCATCCTGCGCTGATGCAGAGAACCAGAATAGAAAACATAAAGAAAGTAAGAGTGTCCTTCTCATAATTAAAATAGATTAGGTCAGCAAGATAAAATTTTTCGGGAAATTAAACTACTGTTTAACTAAAAAAGGCAATGCTAGATTTTTAAACAAGAACTTACTTTAGCTCAACGATAAAACAATCGGGATAAATTTTTGCCGCTTTTTCTTTAAAACTCTCCGCTTCCTTGCGAGACATAAAACTACCGACAAATAATCGGTAAATTTTCTCACCATTAGAAGAAGTAACTTGAATTTGAATTTCTTTTTTGAGTGAGTTCTTTAAATCATTGGCGATTCTAAGCACATTTACAATCTCTTTATAACTGCCGATTTGAATTGTAAAACCTTTGGGTTGAATCAGATTAACCTTTAACTCATAAAGTTCGCTCTCAGGGGCGATTGTCTGATTGCCCTCGCTATTTTTTGGAGTGATTACTTGATTTGATGTTTGATTACTAATTATTGGGAGTTGATTATTTGCTTGGTTTGTTGTTGATTGAATGGGCTTTTCCACTACCTCTATCCTTACCTTTGCTGTGCCAGCAGCTAAAAGTCCGAGTTTTTCGGCTGCTGAACGGCTTAGGTCTATAATTCTATCGGGAACAAATGGCCCTCGATCATTAACCCGAACAACTACTGCTTGATTGTTACTTAGATTTGTGACTTTCACCAATGTTCCAAAAGGAAGATTAAGATGAGCACAGGTTGCCTTTCTATAGCTGTAACTCTCACCTGAAGCCGTTGTTCTTCCTTCGAATTTTTCGGCATAAACTGATGCAACGCCCTCTTGGGAGTATCCAACCTGTGAATAACCAGACAAAAAAAACAAACTAAGAAGTAATGCTATTGTAGTAGTTTTCATTGTTCTATCTCTTTTATTGTATTCTTATTCTTTTTTTTCTTCCCAAGGTTACTGATATTATACAAATAGCTAATGCTTACATTCTGAACAACTGCCTTGGATTGCTCGGGCATTACTTGAAACATTGGCATTCCTTCAAATGTGTACTTGTACAAATCGCCAAAACCATACAAAACTCTTACATCAACCTGAATAACGCCCCATTTAAATTCTCGGCTTAAACCTGCGCTACCGACCAAACCATAATCAAAGCGCTTATCGCGTAGAATATTAAACTCATAGTTTTTCAAAACCATCGTTCCTATTGTATCAACTCCTTGCTTCGCACTTAAAAGATATGCAGCATAACATCCTGCTTGAACATGAAAATAAACACTTGCTAGATTAAAGTGAATTTGCATAAAAATGGGCAGTTCAATATAGCTATTCACCTGCCTTAACTGAGATGTATCCTTAATTGTTAAATTATAGCCTCGCTGAGTAAAATTTATTTCACCCTGAAACCCAAACCGATTATTATCAAAATTTTTTATAACCAATCCGAAATCAGGCTTTTGACCGTAAAAAGGGGTTGCCTTCAAGTTTGGTTTAAATGATATTGCTGATAAAGGCGAATATCCTACTTTAACGCCAATTAATGTTTGAGCCCAGCAAATGGATGGAAATAAAATAAGTAAACTAAATATAATTCTCTTCATTATAATGCAAATGTATTTGTGCATGAGTATGTTAATCTTTGCCCTCTAGTTTATCCTCTACTGAACGGATTTTAGATTCCATTCGACCTAAATTACCTTTCCGAATATCGATATTCACTGTGACATAAACTCGTTCACAATCCTCCTCCAATATTTTATATGCTTCATTTATCAGGTTAAGCGCTTCGGGCAATGTTTCGGTTTCAATTAAAGTGCCCATTGCGGTAAACTGGTTTGCATAACCTGAATGTCTGATATGTTTAATTATTTTGGCTACATATGGACTTACGCTATCCCCTTTATCGGTTGGAAACATTGCAAAATTTGTAACGACTGACATAATTATAGATTTTTATTTCTTTGTAAAATCAAATGTAATATCATTCTCCCAATTTGCCCGGATGTTTAAAATTCCTTTTGTTTTGCTATCATAATAGTAAGAGACTGATTCGGGCTGTATTCCTTTTAAATACCAACCGGTATCCCATTTACCATTCATATTAGTATCCTCGATAAATCTTAAAGTGTATTTTCCTGGATTAATATATTTGAAAGAAACCTTTTCGCCTGTTTGAGCAATTTTACTGTTGAGAACTTGTGTTTTCTTTTCGTCGAGGAGTTCAACTATCACCGTTTTCTTTGCGTTAAAAAGGGTAATATTTAGTATGCCAAAGTTATCGGGGTTAGCACCTTTAAAACTGAGTTTTAGGGTATCATTAGCCATCCTATTTATTGAAGTAAATGCTCCGGGTAGAACAACTAGCTTGTAATTAATATCGGAACCCCATGTGTAGTTAACTCGGTAAATGCGAGGATTTAAAGAATCCTTTGTTAACTTAATGCCCTCAATTTTTGATGAATCGGTAAGGTTTGTGAGCGTGAACAGACTATCGTTTAAACCGTTTAATGGAGTAGAAAATGATAACTCCAAAGGAGTAGTTGACACAACAATTTGGGCGTTTTTTATACTGCTATTTACCTTAAATGAAGTTTTTTTTACCCCTGGTTTATCCTTACCGCTTTTACGCGTTGGGGTAATTTCTTTTTCAGAATATATAAATTTTAAAGTGTCTAACTTGGGTTGAAGCCGTTGTAAGGAATCGGTTTTTAAATATAGCAACTGCACTTTAAGCGTGTCCATTGAGCTGATTCGATCGTTTGTAATCCAATAAATAAGTGAATCCTTAAGTTGACTGGTTTCTCGAATATACCAGCTGCTATCAGCCCTGAAATTTAAAGGTTTAATCGTAACATCTCCTTCGGGTTTTCGATTAAATGACAGCGCAATCTTCCTTCGTTGAACTCTTGAAAATCCGGTCAAAGACTGGATTTTAGGATTCTCATTAAACATGTTTAAATAAATCTCACGCTTAGCCAATCTGCTTGTATCAAGATTTGAAGGGTTTTTCAACAGTCCTTTTTTTAACGTATCGCTTAAAAAAGCAATCGCCTCAGTTACCTGATCGAATTTATAGTTAGTATTATTATCATTTAAAGCAAATACCTTATAATCATTATATTGTAGGTTTTTGAATGTAAAGAGTCCTTTTTTATCAGTTCTGGTTAGGTATCGAGGCAATGCTTTAATGGGCATGGTGTCATGCTGATTATCATAAAGCATAACAAAAACGTTTTCTTCAGGTGCAAGTGTAAAAGCGTTGGTTACCTCGCCCGAAACTACTAACGAGTCAATAACATCACCCGTAGAAAATGCAAACACAAGGTTTTTAATCGGGTTCCCCTCATTATTATCAACAATAGCATCGGCAAAGTAAACTGTATAGGTCGTATTCTCCTTTAGGGGTTCCTTAAACCTTACCTCAAGGGTTTTCCCCCGCTGAATGAGTTCGGGCCTTTTAACCATTGGGGGAGAAATAGCCAACTTCTTTTGAATATCCTTAAGCTGAATGTACTCATCAAACGTAAGCATTATCTTATCACCCTTGAAGTTAACCGAGTTTATTGCAGGTACACTTCGAAGTAAAACGGGTGCAATGGTATCTTTTGGCCCTCCTGAGGGAGATACAATTTTTGCACATCTCGGAAAAATGTTGATAATCAATAAGATTATAAATATTGTGGCTAATAATTTCTTCAATGAAATGCTTTTTTATATGTTTTCACAATCAGCAAAGTTATAAATCTTTACAACCCTTTAAACGAACTTGACGAAAAAGGATTATTTGGTCTATCAAAAATAAGAGATATTTTTGTTGCAACTTAAATAATGTTAATAATGTCAGAGGACTCTAAAATAAAGAACAGCCTTTTCTCCCATTGGACCGTAAACCTAGTTGGTTCTAACACAACATATTCTTTAAATCTTTTCATTAATCTATTCGGAGGGTTGCTGTACAGCTTTAAGGTAGTGCCATCGGTATACCTATTAATCCTCTTTGGGGTTGTATCGCCAATACTTTTCACGCTATGCCTTTACAATTTTATAAAGAATAGTTCCGGTGCTTTCTTGGGCGACACTATTCCCGATGCATTTGTGTCGAGATCTGGCAACCGATTGCTTATGCTTTTTGATGTTTGTTTAATCATCGGATTTGCACTTTTAATATACTTTGGTCCATTGAACTACTTTCTTTTTCGATTCCTTCAAACCGTTTTCTTTCCATGTGTTATGCTTATTCTTTTGAGGTTTATCTATTTAAGCCAACTGAATAGGTTGAATGATGATGAATAACTGAATTGGTCGTTATTTTTCTTCGCCTCAAAGAATTCTTTACCTTTGATTAAACGCTTGTTGAATATTTGTTCTGTAATTCCAAATTTGATTTAACTTTGATTGATAAAATCATAACTCCATGAAAAAGTTTGTAAAGCGCATTTTTCAGGTTCTTCTTATCCTGGTTGTCTTAATAATCGCTGCATTAATTATTGTGCCAATAGCATTTAAACCTCAGCTGATGGAACTGGCAAAAAAAGAGATTACCAACAGCGTAAACGCAAAAGTTGAGTTTAAAGATTTTCAGGTATCACTAATTAAAGGATTCCCTAATCTATACGTAGGCTTAACGGGTTTGACCCTAGTTGGAATTGATAGTTTTGCTCAGGATACCCTCGTTTCTTTTGATGATTTTAGTGTTAAGGTTGACCTGATGAGTGTTTTCCGAATGAAGAATATTGAAGTTAAATCCGTTCTACTCGTAAGACCAAGGCTTACCGCCCGAATTAACCGCGAAGGGAAAGTAAATTGGGATATTGCAAAGCCATCAGCTGAAACGGCATCAGCTGAACAACCCACAGCAACAGATGAAACACCATCGAACCTAAAGGTTGCGCTCCGAAAGTTTGAAATTCGCGAAGCGATAGTTAAATATATTGATGATTCATCGAATATGACAGCAACCCTCAACAACCTTAATTTTATCTTATCGGGGAATATGGGGATAGATTTTACCAATCTAAATATTAATTCTACGGTTGATGCTTTTACTTTTACTATGGATGGGCTGAAATACATTAATAAAGCGAAGATGGGTTTTAGCGGCGATATCGGTGCCGATATGGTAAATAGCGCGTACACCTTTAAAAATAATGAGTTCAGTTTAAATGCAATAGTTGTGAATTTTGCCGGTTCGGTGAAAATGCCAAAGGATGATATTGATGTTGACATCACCTTTAATTCCAATAAAGCTGATTTTAAATCTATTCTTTCGCTTGTTCCTGCCATCTATATGAAGGATTTTGAGGGTTTGCAAGCATCGGGAAAGGTTAAACTACAAGGATTTGCCAAAGGAACCTACAACGATAAGGTTATGCCCAATGCTGGGATTGAGCTCCTCGTTGAAAATGCCATGTTCAAATACCCAGCACTACCCAAATCGGCCGATAATATTAACGTTGAAACCAAGATTAACTTCGATGGCGTTAACATGGATAATACAACCGTTGATGTTAACCGTTTCCACGTTGAGCTGGCAGGCAATCCATTCGATGCTCAGGTTCACATTAGCACCCCGATGAGCGATATGCAGGTTTCAGGTCTATTTAAAGGGAAAGTTGATTTCACATCAATTGCCGATGTTATCCCGCTCGACAGCATGAAAATTAAAGGTTTGCTTGAAAGCAATATTGAATTTGGAGGCAGAATGAGCTACATCGATAAACAGCAATACGACAAGTTTAAAGCTGATGGAACGATGAAACTAACCAACTTCGAATTTACTAGTCCCAACCTGCCACAAGGATTCAAGATTGTTGAATCAACCATGACTTTTAGCCCTAAGTTTGTTGAATTAACATCGTTCAATTCTCGTATAGGAAAGAGTGATTTGCAAATGACAGGTCGTCTTGAGAATTTTATCCCATACGTATTCAGCAACCAAACGATAAAAGGGAATCTCAGAGTTACTTCAAGTATTCTCGATGCAAACGAATTTCTTGCTGGTGAGGAAACCGTTGATACAACTCAGGTTGCTGCAACCCCAATGACTATTGTTGAAATTCCAAAGAATGTTGATTTTGCAATGAATACCAAAATCAATCATATCTACTATGATAAAATGGATATTTCCAACCTCAACGGTAAACTGTTGGTTAAGGATGGTAAGGTGAACATGGATAATCTGAATATGAATATGCTTGAAGGTTCGATGAACATGAGCGGAGAATACAATACTCAGAGCATCAAAAAACCAACGGTTGCATTTGATATGAATGTTAAGGGATTTGATATTCCAACCACCATTAAATCATTCTCGATGCTTAGCAAAATAGCCTCCTCAGCTAAGGAGGTGAAAGGCAAGGTATCGACTCAATTCACGATGACCGCAACACTTGATTCGACAATGAGTCCAGTGCTCAACTCAATAAATGCAAAGGGAAAACTACAATCCGACAATATTGCTTTTACAAACTCTCAGGTTTTTGGAAAACTTGCCGATTTTCTAAAGAAAGATGCATTGCGTAATCCTGAGATGAAGGATGTAAACCTTAGCTTCAAAATTAATGATGGAAGACTATACATCGATCCGTTCGACACTAAGATTGCTGATTTTAAAATGACATTTGGCGGCGATATGGGGCTAGACCAAACATTAAATTTCAAAGCAAAAATGTCTATACCTCGCTCAAATCTTGGTTCGGCAAACGATTTGTTAAACGTATTAACATCCAAAGTTAACGTGAAATTGAGCGAAAACATTAACTTGAACGTTAAAATAGGTGGAACCGCCACAAATCCAGAGGTAAGACCCGATTGGGGTGGTAGCGATGATGACCCAAAGGAATCGACAAAAGAAACTGTTAAAGTTAAAACCAAAGAGGAAGCAGAAAAGCTAATTGCTGACGCTGAGAAAGAAGCCGTTAGGTTACATGACGAAGCGGTTGTTTTAGCAGATAAAATTCGAAAAGAAGCCAAAAGCAATGCCGATAAACTAGAAGCCGAAGGAAATAAAAAGGGAGGATTTGCTGCGGTTGCTGCAAAAACTGCTGCAAAGGAACTGAAAAAAGAGGCTGAAAAATCGGCAAATAAACTAGTTAAAGAGGCTGATGCTAAAGGACAAGAGCTGATTGCAAAGGCTAAACTCGAGGCAGCGAAGCTTTAGTTTTCCAATTTAATACCAAGAAACCCGATTGTTTCTAAAACGGTCGGGTTTTATTTTAAATATTAAACTCATAAGAAATAACTTTGAAAACAGCCTCGCTTAGTGAACTTAAAACAGAATTAACCTCGCTCAAACCTCAAGAGGTTATGGCACTTTGCATGCGTTTAGCAAAATACAAAAAGGAGAATAAGGAGCTTCTTACCTACCTGCTTTTTGAAGCCAATGATGAGCAGAGTTATGTTGATGGAATAAAAGTTGAAATTGATCAAGGATTTGAGGAAATGAAACGGAATAACCTCTATTTTGTAAAGAAAAGCCTTCGAAAAACCTTACGAATAGCCAATAAATACATCAAGTATTCAGGTTCAAAGCAAACCGAGGTTGAAATACTACTATATTTCTGTACAAAACTGAAAAAATCAGGAATTTCAATCACAACTAGTATAATCCTTAATAATCTATACCAACGACAAATTCAGCGAATTAAAAAGGCGCTATCGACCCTTCATGAGGATATGCAATACGACTATAAAGAAGATTTAGAATCACTAACTTAGGTAGATTCAGCCAAAAAATAGTAAATTTGCCATTGAACATACTTTAATACCCAATGCTTTTAGATATAATTATTACCATTTCGCTCGTACTCCTTAATGCTTTTTTTGTTGCTGCTGAGTTTGCCATTGTAAAAGTTCGATATTCTCAAATACAGATTAAAGCTGAACAAGGAAACAAAGTTGCTAAAACATCGCAGCACATCATCAAGCACCTTGATACTTACCTGTCGGCAACTCAGTTTGGAATCACGCTCGCAAGTCTTGGCCTTGGTTGGGTTGGAGAACCCATTGTAGCAAGTATTATTTCAAAAACGCTATTGCTATTCAACCTTGCAATTACACCAGAGACGCTTCATGCTATTTCTCTTCCAACCGCATTTGTTCTTATCACCATGCTTCATATCATTTTTGGTGAACTCGCTCCAAAGTCAATAGCAATCCGTAAACCCGAATCAACTACGCTGCTTATTGCCTATCCTTTAATGTTTTTCTATAAGATTTTCCAACCTTTTATCTGGTTGATGAATGCCATATCGAATGCATTTCTCAAGATGATTGGGATTCATCCTGCTGGCGAACATGATATTCATAGCACCGATGAACTTCAGCTGTTGGTTCGACAAAGCAAGGAGGGAGGTGCGCTTGAGGATGAAAATTACGAGATTATCAAGAATGCTTTCGATTTTACTGACCATACCGTTAAGCAGATAATGGTTCCAAGGCAGCAAATTTTTGGCTTGGATATCGAACTTCCACAAAACGAAATCATTGATAAAATTCTGGAATATGGCTTTTCTCGTATCCCCGTTTATCAGGATTCAGTCGATAATATTATTGGTATAGCTTACGCCAAGGATGTTCTGAAAGGGCATTACCGCAACCCCGATTTCAATCTTAAAGATATACTCCATCAAACCTTTTACGTAATCGAAACCAAGCGCATAAGCGATATTCTAGCAGAGTTTCAAAAACGCCACCTACATATTGCAATTGTTATCGATGAGTTTGGCGGAACTGAAGGCTTAATCACTTTAGAAGATATACTTGAAGAGCTTGTTGGTGAAATCCAGGATGAGGATGATGACGAAAGACCTATTGTTGAGAAAAAGGACGAAAAAACCTTTATTATTCAGTCTACAACCTCGCTGGAGGATATCAACGACCACTTGCCACATCACTTCTCAATTAGCGAGAACTACAATACCCTCTCGGGCTTGATGCTTTATAACTTTAACCGTATACCCAAGCTGAACGATAAGATAACCCTTGAAGGTTATGAGCTAACCGTTACTAAGATTCAGCATCGAACCATTCAGGTGGTTCAAGCAGTTTATTTAGATGGAAATATTCCTATTAATAATGAACCTCAAAAATAGTTCAATTGCAATATTTGTGAAGGATATTGATATTTCTAAGAACTTCTATCTCAATATCCTTGGATTAGAAAAGGTTTTCCTGAAAGATTTTTTAAATCATACTCTCTTGTTTGCTATAATGATGACGATTTAAACAAGTACTATTATAATCCTTTGGAGTTTTTCAAAAAATATATCAAATAGAAATCGTTTGTGAACAAAAAATCCCTCAGTGGGTTACTCTCATTGAATTTAATGCCTATTCCATGTTCATTAAGTATGTATTACACTTAAATAAATCCGAAATTCGCTTATTGCAATTAATTATAATTCTATTGTTTATAGCAACAACTTAACCTATTTTTACTTGAGTTAAACCCTTAAGATATGATATTAGGAATTTTAAGAGAAACAAAAGACGAACGCCGAGTGGCTATGCTCCCCGAAAGCGTTGCCGCTTTGGTTAAAATGAATGTATCGGTAATCGTCGAAAAGGATGCTGGCCTTAGCGCATTTGCCTCCGATACCGATTATTTAGCTGCTGGAGCAAAACTAGACTCAAAGTCAAACGTTATCAGCCAATCGGATGTTCTGGTAAAGATTAACCCTCCTACAACCGAGGAAAAAGGGATGCTTACCGAGGGCAAGGTATTCCTTGCAGTGCTGAATCCATATTTTAACACCGACCTAGTTAAAGATTTGGCTGCAAAAAACATCACTAGCTTTAGCCTCGATGTAATCCCGCGTACATCAAGGGCTCAGGCAATGGATATCCTTTCATCAATGGCTACAGTAGCGGGGTACAAAGCTGTACTTACCGCTGCCAACACTCTGCCAAAGTTCTTCCCTATGTTTATGACCGCAGCAGGAACCATAACCCCCGCAAAGGTTCTGATACTCGGAGCAGGTGTTGCCGGCCTTCAGGCCATTGCCACCTCACGTAAACTTGGAGCTGTAGTGGAAGTGTTTGATGTTCGTGCGGCTGTAAAAGAAGAGGTAACAGGAATAGGTGGAAAGTTCATTGAGGTTGAGGGTGCTTCCGATGATAAAGCAGCTGGAGGATATGCAGTGGAGCAATCGGAAGAATTTAAGCAAAAACAAGCTCAAGCCATACACGACCATGCGGTTAAATCCGATGTGGTTATCTGTACCGCTCAGATTCCAGGTAAAAAGGCTCCTTTGCTTTTGAGAAAAGCAACCGTTGAAGCCATGAAACCCGGTTCGGTCGTTATCGATATTGCCGCTTCAACAGGTGGTAACTGCGAGGTAACCAAAAACAACGAAACCATTGTTCACAATGGTGTTACCGTAATTGGTAACTCCTTCCTTGCTGTTGATATGCCATCGGATGCGAGTAAGATGTTCGGCAAAAACGTTATCAATTTCCTAAAACTAATCATCACTAAAGAGGGCGATCTAAACCTCAACTGGAACGATGATATTGTTAAAGGTACTGCGGTTACTCACAATAAGGAGATTGTTCACGAACGGGTGAAAGTGTCTGTGGGTGTCTAGCCCTTAAAAAACTAATTACAATATGAATGGTCATGGCTATTAATCATCATATGGAATATTGGAATACTGGAATGATGGGTGTTAAAAACTCTTCTTCCATCGTTCCAACATTCCATTATTCCAATAGTAACAAACACGAAATTAATTGTATTTACAATAAACACTCAAAAACATGGAAGAAGTTTTAAAATTCTTTATCGAATATAAGGAGATGATTTTCATTATCATCCTCTCCATTTTTCTTGGTATCGAGGTAATATCGCACGTTCCTGCGGTATTGCATACACCGCTAATGTCGGGGAGTAACGCTATCCACGGAGTGGTTATCATCGGGGCAATAATCGTAATGGGTCATGCACACGATACCCTTTCGCTTATACTTGGGTTTTTAGCGGTAATACTCGGAACACTTAATGTAGTTGGGGGTTTTGTGGTTACCGACCGGATGCTCGAGATGTTTAAGAAAAAGAAAAAATAGGAGGATTTGATAATGGAACAGATTACGAAAATATTAGAATTTACCAACGAGATTTCCATTCTGGAGATTTCCTATTTAGGTGCATCAATCCTATTTATTCTGGGCTTAAAAAAGCTTAGCCATCCCGATACCGCTCGTAGCGGTAACCTTTGGGCTGCTGCGGGTATGACAGTTGCAATCCTATTCACCATACTCTTTCACAAAAAAGAGGGAGAATCAATTGGTAATATCCCTTGGATTATAGCCGCATTGGCAATTGGAACATTTGTTGGCTGGTACGCTTCAAAGAAAGTGAAGATGACCGCCATGCCACAAATGGTTTCGATATTCAACGGGATGGGTGGTGCTTGTGCTGCATTAATTTCGATGATGGAGTTCCCAAAGATGCAGAATATGCTTGCTGCGCAAGGTGCAACTCATATGCTAAATGGCGAAGCCATTGCAATCCTTCTTGGGCTAATGATTGGAGGCGTTTCGTTTGCAGGTAGTATGATTGCCTTCGGCAAACTCGATGGTCGAATTGGCGATATTAAACACCCTGTTCTTAGATTTATCAACCTTACATTCCTAGCTAGTTTATTTGTTGCATTAGTAGTAATCCTATCGTTAAAACCCGAGGCTGATAGCAACGTTGCAATCTACCTATTTGGTCTTGCTGCGCTTATCTATGGGATAACATTTGTAATGCCAATTGGTGGTGCCGATATGCCGGTTGTTATATCGTTGCTAAACTCGTTTACAGGTGTGGCCGCAGCGATGGGTGGTTTCCTTTACCACAACCAGGCGATGCTAACAGGAGGTATCCTTGTTGGTTCATCGGGGACAATTCTTACAATATTGATGTGTAAAGCGATGAATCGTTCGTTACTTAACGTTATTATTGGAGCATTTGGAGGCAGCGCTGCTGGTGCAGCATCAACCGGCGACAAAACGGTAAAAGAGATTTCGCTTAGCGATGCAGCCATCCTGCTCAGCTATTCACAAAAAGTTTACATCATTCCGGGTTACGGGCTTGCTGTTGCTCAAGCACAGCATCTTTGCCACGAATTGGATGTTCTGCTATCGGGTAAAGGGGTTGAGGTTAAATATGGAATCCACCCTGTGGCTGGTCGTATGCCGGGTCATATGAATGTTCTATTGGCCGAGGCAGATGTTCCCTACGAAAAACTGGTTGAGATGGAGGATGCCAACAACGAAATGGGCAACACCGATGTGGTAATCGTAATTGGTGCCAACGATGTGGTA
>JANYLA010000093.1 GCA_025361485.1 Bacteroidales bacterium | reverse complement strand
TTACGAGTTACGAAATTACAAATTACTAATTGGAAATAAGAACTTTCTTAAAAAACTACAATGTTCTTAAAATTTATTGAATTTTTAATAATTAATTTTTATAATGCACTGATTTTGTGGTGTATAAAAATCATACTCTTGATGATTTTCAAATACAAATTTGCTCTCTTTTATATAAAAGAAAAAGTTTAACAAATTGATCTATAATATACTAAGTATTGGATTGATATAAAATAACGTATTAATAGACGCTACTTTTGTAGAAATGCTGCATTGAGCATTCAGATTTTATTGAAACTTTAAAAAAGTTTTAGTTGACCTGTCGTTGAAGTATGGAAAGTTTGCTCATGGTTAAGCAGTAATTTTTTAAGTTCTAGTCCACCTGCATAACCTGTAAGACTTCCATTACTCCCGATCACTCGATGACAAGGAATAACAATTGGAATTGGATTTGCTCCATTAACAAGGCCAACCGCTCTATTGAGTTTAGGATCACCCAATAAAATTGCAATCGCACCGTAGGAGGTTGTTTCGCCAAATGGAATTGAAATTACTTTGGACCAAACCTTTTTCTGAAAATCGGTACCCATTGGATTTAGCGGTAAACTGAAAGAGTTTCTTATCCCAAGGAAATACTCCTTTAGCTGAATAATACAATCGTTGACAATTCCGTCAGGATTGGAATCAGCGGTTATTTCATTATTAGGAAACAGAATAGATGTTAAAGAAGTACCATCA
Organism: Bacteroidales bacterium; assembly: GCA_025361485.1. Lineage (GTDB taxonomy): Bacteria > Bacteroidota > Bacteroidia > Bacteroidales > Tenuifilaceae > UBA8529. The sequence goes on along the minus strand of JANYLA010000093.1, from coordinate 7,187 downwards.
CTAATTATAGTAAGCATCCCAATCGGGCTATCGATATATCCTGTAAAGGTTTTACTTATTTCATTCGCCATATGAATATACTATTCTACTTTGAGTCAAGGATAAAACAAACCCCGCCATAACTATTGGTGGGGTCTATTGAATTATTAAAATATTGAGTTCCTCAAAATTAATATAGATTCCTGTGACAAACAGAGCACTTTGACGTTCTCCATTCATCGCCAATATCCTTTGGATGAACAAATTCGAGCGATTTATTTAATGGAGAATATGATTCATTTCCGGTCACACCCTGAAGAACAATCGTATGGCACAAATTGCAATCTTTTGAGATCTTCTTACCATTTGAGCTAACGTGTGAATCATTATGGCATCTAAAGCAACCATCATAAGTTTTATGTCCAATATGATCGGGGTATGCATCCCAACTAGCTTTCATCTCAGGAAACACATTGAGTCCAAATTGCTTTTTAGCCTCTTCAATTGACATCTTTATTTCTGCTTGTTTAGAAGTATAAAGCCAAGGTTTTTTCTCCTTATAAAAATTATGAATCAAACTATCAATCTGCGCCAATGTGCTATCTGTAGTGCTTTTATATGGTTCTACGAAAGCTTTCATGGTAGCTTTTTTGATATAATGTAAATCCTTCGGCATTGCACCAGATGTTAATGCTTTATCTATAAAATCAGCTGGTGTAGAATAGTGATGAGATGGTCGGTTATGGCAATCGATACAATCCATCACTCTTTTTTCTGAATTGTCAATTGCTGATTGGTCAACTGTAGCTGTTGTATCTTTGAATTCGGTTACTTCTCCTGTTTCTAAATTGGTATACCGAACCCATGGTATCTCCTCACGTTTATCCTCATTTGAGATATATTCTATTTTTACTTTAGGATTGATATGCCAATGAATTCCCTCTGTTAAGCCATAGGCGCTGTTTGATGGTCCAATCTTCATCTGCAAGCTGATATTCCACTCGGTATTCATACTGTCGGATAAAAAATGCTTTTCATTTCGAAGTTGCCTTGAGTAGAATTTTTGTGGCCAATGGCACTGCTCACAAGTCTCGCCTGCAGGGCGCAAATTATGAAGTGGCGTTCCAACAGGTCGATGAAAATCATTTGTTGCAACCCCATAAACCTGACGAAGACCAGATAGTTTTGAACGAACATACCAACCTACACCCGAGCCAACATGGCACTCAACGCAAGTTACACGAGCATGAGGCGAATTCTGATAGGCAGTATACTCGGGTTTCATCACTTCGTGGCAAAGGGTTCCGCAAAACTGAACCGATTCAGTATAATGAAAAGCTTCATAACTTCCCAAGCCTGTAAGAAGCAAGAATAGTATTGTTCCTATGCCAAATATTAGTATAGCATTCCTATATCGCGATACGTTTAAATCAATTACTGGCCATTCTCCCTTAAGATAAACCTGAACCCTTTTTTTTCTCCTTTTCATCTCTAAAAGCATCCCAACTGGAATGATTAATAATCCTATTACAAAAAATGCTGGGATTATAATATAGATGAAGAGACCTAAGTAGGAATTACTTTTTTCGAAAAAGAAAGAGATGAAAAACAAAAAGACTATCATCAAAAAACTGATGCTAGCAATAGCAGTTCCAATGAAGGATATCAGGTTATAATAGGAACGTGGCAGTTTCATAGTAATCGGTTTTAGGTTTGTAATATTACACAAATAATAGAAATTCAACCAAATAAAAGGTTGATTTATATTACTTATATAGTTTATCTATATCAATTCCGAATAGGAGATGAGTTGTGAGAGATGAGTAATGAGACTACTCTTCAACTATGAAAATATCCTCGTCAGATTTTTTCATCAGATACTGCTCACGGGCAAATTTTTCGAGGTTTTCATCATTTGTCTTAAGCTCGTGGAGCTTTTTGTTATCAGTATCAATCTTTTTTTGGTAATACTCCTTTTCGCTTTCGAGGCTATGAATTGCACGAATCTCGCTAATCATATCAAACCAATTGCTTCTATCGAAAATAATGAGCCAAAGAAGGAAAAGAAAACCGGTAAGAATGAATTTATTCTTAACCCAAGGTGATATTTTTTTCCAAGTATCTTGGCCTGCCATAAATGTGAGGTGTATTGTAGGTTTGAACAAAAATAAATCAAATTTCAGAGAAAAGCTAGGAATTATAAAGAAAGTTATCCACCAGTCATTAAGTGGATTACCATCACATTATCGCCAGCGTTGACATTGGTGATTGAATAGTTTTCCTTTAAAATCAACTCATCGTTAACTTTAACGATAAGCATCTTATAGGTAAAAGCCTTCATCAATAAGAGTTCTGAAACAGTAATTGTTTCTTTACTGTTTTCAATAACCTCGGGATTATTATTAAGTATTATGTTCATTCCCAAATTGATTATCAAGTAAAATACTCATTACAGTATTGGCCTGCATTGCCGCACAGATTAAAACCCTTGGCGCCATTGGTGGCATTTCGAGTCCAACTTCGGCCACATTATCGCCGCAAATATATAAATTCCCAAAATTCTGTACCCGCATTTCGTTCGATTTTCCCCAGCCTGCCATACCATTCCCGATAACCAATGGGACAGTGGGTTTTGATGTTTGAAAAATCTCAGCAATCATCTCCTTGAACTCGGCCTTATCAAAAGCCTCAACCATAACATCAACCTCGGAAAAGGTTGATAAAAGGTTTTTGCTATTAAGCATTAAATCGTGAATCTCAATATCAAGGTTTGGGTTAATCCTAAGCAGATTTTCCTTTAAAACCTCAACTTTTTTAGAATTCAGCTGGTCGGTGAAGTAAAACTGACGATTAAGATTACTTTCAGAAACGACATCGAAATCAGCAATAATCAGCTTACCAATACCAACACGGGTAAGCGCCATAGCCACATTGCTACCCAATCCTCCTGCTCCGGCAATACCAACGGTGTGCTTTTGCATTATGGCTTTTATCTGCTCGAATGTTGGCATAACTAGTTGATGGTTGTATGTTATTCGTTGTTCGTAAATGTAAAATACAAAGTAATGAGTTGTAAAAATATACTTTCTTAGCCAAAGGGAAAAATGTTTTTACAGCGTAGATTATTTGGAGAACCTTACTTTAACAAAATGGTATTTCGTAAAAAAATAGTAAAATATAAATGACAGTGCTCATGCAATCTATTATTTCTATATTTTTATTCTCTGTAAAATCAGGTGCTTTTTTTAACACTGAGAGCACGGAGGTAAACACAGAGTTACACAGAGGATGCAAATGCATGGAAAAAGACAGGTTTATTGAAAGGCTTAATTACACAATGCTCAAAAAGGATTGCCTTGCCCTTGCTGAACAATTCGTTTGCATGGAGGATGGAATCACGATTCTTTTTGAACTATGCCAATCTGATAACGAAACTCTCAGTTTCCATGCGGCATGGGTTTTAGAGCATGCACTTACCTCAAACCCTGATATTTTCTGCCTTAGTTTATCTAAAGTAGTTGAGCTAATCCCAAGCATTAAAAGCCCAAGTACTAAAAGGCATTTTAGCAAGTTGCTTAACAAAGCAATGGAAGATTGCGCCAAAAATCGATTGACCAAGGATGCCTGTCATCTTCTCAAAAAAATTGATATGGAGCCCATTGTTGAAACCTGCTTTGAGTGGTTAATCGATAAAAATACTAAACCTGCTGTAAAGACTCACTGCATGGATATTCTACTTTACCTATCGAAAAGATACGAATGGATTGCCGAAGAGCTACCCTACGTAATCAAACTACAAATAATAGAAGGTACTCCAGGAATTGTTAATAAAGGAAAAAAGGTACTGGAAATACTCCAAAAAGGTTAAGAGTTGAAAGTTAACAGATAAAAAAATACATTACCACAATAAAAAACAATCCCTATCTTTCAAAAAGAACTACTAAAGTCGACATAGTTTATCCAAGCAATTGCGTGGTCACTTTTAAACCAGCCTTGTAATAATTGCAATTTGCATTTAGGATACATTGATCGCATTTAGGGTTGGTAGGCCGACAAATCTCTCTGCCAAGAAAAGAAAGGGCCATTCCAATTTCATTCCATTTCTGTTGCGGCATGATCTCCATAAGCTGTTTTTCAATCTTTTCTGGTTTATCGCCAATCGCAACGCCAAGTCGTGGCGCAACCCTCAAAACATGCAAATCAACAATTACCCCTTCCGCTCTACCACCCGATTCACGAATAATCACGTTTGCAGACTTTCTTCCAATGCCAGGCAACTTTGTGAGCTCATCCATTGATTTTGGAATACTACTATCGTCGTCAACAATCTGAGCCATCTTGACAAGCCAATTGGCTTTGTTACCAAAATTTCTGACAGAACCTATTAACGGGTAAAGATCCTCCGGCAAAGCGACTTTAAGCTCCTTAATAGATGGAAAAGTTTTAAAAAACGAGGTTGACAATTCGTTAATATGCTTATCCGAATCCTGTGCTGAAAGAACAACCATTACAAGCAGTTGATAACGGTTGGCATAATCCAACGGATGCTTTCGTTTATCATACTTCTTAATCAAAGGTTCGAGATGTTCAGCCCACTTGTCAAACATATGTAAGTTTTAAGTAATGCTTTATTAGTATAAAAGCCTAAAGCTAAATACGTATTTTTTAATTTAACTCTGTCAGGGTTTTGAACCCTGACAGAGTTTGTAATGATGCAAAATAGACATTATATTAAACAAACTATTTCTAGAATTTGTTCCAAAATGCAAAATCTTTGGAATCGCTCACCTATCATTATTATCAACGATCATGTGCTACCGTTTTTTCTTATCAAATTACTCGATGTTATGCTTTAATTCTGCTTTTTTGCCCAAGAATTTTCCAAATTCTAAAGCCTCTTTTTCAATTAAACTCTTAATCGATTTGGTTGGTTGCTTAAAAAAGTCTGTTTCTACAATTACTTTATCATTCTTTATTATCCGTTTCCATAGGCCTGCAACCTGTCCGTTGATAACAATAACAGGTTTGAATATACCATTACTGGAAACAGCCTTCTTAAGATTCCCCATAGGAAGCGAAGCGCTTCTATCTTTGTAGCTGATTATAAATTCGTCGTAAGCGGGCAGTAAATAAGCGGAGTTATTATCGTCCCTGAGGTTGGAGAAAGAATTGGGAAACCAATACGTTTCTAAACCAATTTTCTCAGAAACAAAATCCGATTTTACCATTTCCACAGCATTTCTCGCATCACTCATCGATAAGCCCGACCACCAAGCAAAGTCTTGTAATGTGGCAGGACCATGGCTAGAGAAATACTTTCGCACAATTTTTTCAAGCGCATCTTCTCTGGATAAACTTTTAGGCTTCGAAACTCTTTCGTTAAGCAGTGCGTAAGTTTGCTTTTTACCCTTTGTTGCACCGCTACAAACAATGCCCTCCAATTCAGCGCAAAGCATAATATGATATAACCGATTATTGCCAGTAGCGATATTCGCTTTTTGGAACTTAAAAGCAATTTCCTGTCTTGTTAAATGGTTGCCACCTAGCAGCGCCTCACGAATAAGCGTATTGCTCTTATTTAAGAGTGATTCAGAAAGTTCCAAATCTTTATGTCTTGATTTTATTAAGGTTTTGATTCGAGGTGCTGTAAGCTCAAGTAACCAATAAATATCCTCTGCCGCAACAAGATGCCAAGTTGGTCTTAATAAATGTGTTCGGATAATTTCGCTCTTATCAATCGCGGTTTCTATCGCTTTATCAGTTGAGTTAGGAAGTCGAACTCCAATGGCCCATTTTGCCATAGCATAATCTTGAGCCTGCATTGCCCCCATCCAACCAACAATGTCCTTAACAGTTCTAAATTTTGTTGCTGTAACTTGCTGAGCGATTAGTCTATTATCAGAAATATCGGTTAAGGTCATATCGTTTCTGTTGTTCGGGTTTATAGGGCTGACCGTTTCCGTGACAAGGCTACCAACTAAAACTTACCATGCTTACCATGCATTAATTATTCCTATTTATCAGATTCACTAGCACTTTTGTCATCGTCTTTTTTTCTTCAGGTTAGCTTAAACGTCAATGCAACTAATGTGTTAACCGTAGGTGTTTTGTTAGTCGATTACTTTGTTGTCTTGCTTCCAAGCTGTTTACCTAGCTTCTCATATTCGATGTCATTCGGTTCCCAAAGCTCAACTTTGGTTCCCTCAACATCAAGGATATGAACAAATTTTCCATATTCAACCGTTTCAATTGTATCCAAAACGGTTACTCCGTTTTTCTTCAAATCCTCAACAAGGGCTTCGAGGTTTTCAACCCTGTAATTTATCATAAAGTCTTTGGTTGAAGGTTCGAAGTATTTCGTTTTTTCATTAAACGGACTCCATTGTGTAAATCCCTTTTTAGTACTGTCTGCACCTTGCCCCCATTCAAATACTGTCCCATACTTGTTAGTATTTAAGCCAAGATGTTTTTGATACCATTCTCTCATTTTGTTTGGGTCTTTACACTTAAAGAAGATGCCACCAATGCCGGTGACTTTCTTCATTTTTGCCTTGTCATCAGGTTGTATGGTAATTATTGTCTTAAATGCAAAACCAAAACAGAATGATGTTGCAATAACTAAAATAATTAAACTCGTTTTTTTCATTTTGACTTAATATTTTTTGTCTGAGGAGCGAAATCAGGTATTGTGCGTAGCAAAAACTAATTATCTAAGTAATATGCCTTCTTTGGGATATTTTCTATCATTAATGTAGTCACTTTTAATCAAAATAAAAGTATTGTTTATCAACTCTTTATACAGTGAAAGAAGTAAAACCAATAATCAGATTTGCGTCTTTTATATAGAATTACTCTAAGCCCAATTTGTTCCTGATCTGAGTAAAATAATAATTTCGGTTAATCCGTATCTTCACAAGATGATTTCCAAAATGTATAAATATTTTCGAATTTATAAACCAATTTTGACTTTCCGGTTAATAAATTGTACGTGAAAACTTTTGGGTTAGTAGAATCTCTTTCACTAAATTAATAGTTATTATCCCATTTGAAAAATGGTGATGACGCTCTATACTATTAATTCAAACAATTTGATATTCTTAATTTATCCCAATAATTTTCAAGGTTTGATTATTCTATGTTTTGTAAAGTTGTATCAATCCAACAGAACTAATTGAACTTTAATAAATTAATTCCAATAGCAAGAAAAC
>JANYLA010000081.1 GCA_025361485.1 Bacteroidales bacterium | reverse complement strand
TGCTTATGGGATTAAGTGGGATTAATCCATTAAGATACTGATTATCAGGTTTATAACAAAATATATCTGACACTATTTAGCTGTCATACAGCATGTTGTGTCATTTTTTATCAACAATTATTTAACTGTTAATTCGCATTTGTATATTAACCCAATGGTTATTTGCTCTATCTGTGCTTTAGGGTCGGGTAGTTTACCTACCAGAATATCGCGGCAATCATCAATTCGTTTCTTTGTGGATGTATCTAACATAAGGCGGTTTAATTAAGCGACAAATCGCTCAAGATTTATATAGTCTCTAATGTATAACGGTATTACTTCTCGGTATTTAACATCTACCTCTTTAAACTGCGAGATGGTTAATGTAGGATTGGTTTGTAAAGCATGAAAATCCTTGGCTTCAATTATTTTTCGTATCTCATTATCTACGATGTAAGCTTTGAAGAAGTATTTCAAGGCTCTTAAATTAACATCCTCATTTGGTGGGTATATTGAAATGAATTTATCAAACTCTTCATCTAAAAGTTCGTCCTTTGACTTGAATTTTGGGATTATGCCGAATACCTTTTCAACCATTTCTCTGATTGAAACTTTTCGGTCAATCTTGGCTGCTTTTCGTAATTTTTCAAGATTAAAGTACTCTTCGGGCTTGTCGAAAATTTCGCTTTGAATATGCGAAATAACCTGCTCCCAGTTCCCTAGCTCAACGTTCTTCTTAATGATATCGTCCATCACAAGGCGATCTTCGAACTTTTTGAATAGTTCTCGGTCAATCCTCATTCCCTCGTAACCTATCTGCTGCTCGTTCAGCACAGCCAATGGGTCGGGAATAAAGCTGTTGTACTTATCGATATCGACACCTCCGCCACCTTGACCCTCTCCAGCTCTAGGTTTAGGGAGTTTTAGCTTTTCATCATAGTTGAATTTCACTTCAAAATACTCACAGTTGGCAAAGAAGTCGAAGAGTTTGAAGAACTCCTTTTCGTGTTGTATGATCTCTTCTTCACCAAGTTCATTTTTATGCTTAAACTCAAAGGTGTTTTTGCGAGTTCCTCGCCCTTTTATCTGAACGAAATCGGCAGGGCTAAAGATAGGTCGCATCATGCAAAGGTTAAGCAGATCGGTACAATCGTAACCTGTGGTCATCATGCCAACAGTAACGCATACCCTTGTTTTGCACGATTTATAACCTTCAATCCAGGTTGTTTTACCGTTAAGGTTATTTTCTGAAAAGTTAATTGTCATTTGCTGCGCATCGCCTACCTGTGAAGTAACCTGCAGGGCAAAATCGGAATTGTACTTATTCGGGAAAAGTTGTTCTGCAAACTCATTTAGAATCTCTGTGAGCTTACGAGCATGATTTTGGCTAACAGCAAAAATTATGGTTTTGCCAATTTCGTTGGTTATTGGATCACGTAAGGCGTTTTCCAAGAAGGTTTGGCAAAAAACACGATTGGTTTTATCTGAGAAAAACTTCTTTTCAAAATCCCGAGAAATAAAGGTTTCGGTTTCTTCCCCTTCTTCAGTAGTCACCGCAACTGCATAGCCTTTATCGGAAAGTAGTTGTGTTGTGATTTCAGTGCGAGCATCTAATACTCTAGGGTTGACTAAGAAACCGTCTTTTACGCCATCCAATAGGGAGTATCGAAACGTAGGATCGCCACCCTCGCATCCAAATGTTGCATAGGTATCACGTAGCATTCGGCGCTCTATCTCCCTGGGATCATTCTCTTTTATCTTATCGGGATCAACACCCTTTAAATAATCCTTTGGTGTTGCAGTCAGACCAAGCTTATACCCATGAAAGTATTCAAAAACGGCTCTTGCATTACCGGAAATAGAACGGTGCGATTCGTCCGAGATTATCAGATCAAAATCGGTTGGAGAAAAATCGTTACGATACTTATTATTGAACATCAACGATTGAATGGTAGTAACAACGATATCAGCTTTTCGCCAATCGCTTTTATGCTCTTTGAAAATATAAGTTGAATAATCAGGTTTCAGGTATTTCATAAAAGCCTTCCATGCTTGGTCTTCCAGCTCCAATCTGTCCACCAAGAATAAAACCTTACGAGCGTTCTTAGTCCTTAAAAATAGTCGAATTACGGCAGCAGACACAAGTGTTTTGCCAGTACCCGTGGCCATCTCAAAAAGAAATCTGTCTTTACCAACCCTTACTGCTTTTTGTAAATGTTGAATGGCGCTTAATTGATATTTTCGTAGGAATTTAAGATTATTGGTTCGAATAAAGTCTTTACTCTTTTCAATGCTTCCTTTCCATTCAGGCTTTTGCGAATAATCAGGCATTTGAACGGTAACAATGTAATCAATGTCTACAGGCTCATTGGCTAAAGCATTGCGGTCGGGGTTCCATTCCTTAATTGCTCCAATTTCATTTGGTGAAGGGAACTTGTAAATGGGTTTTGGATTTCCTTTAGATAGATTCCATAAGTAATGCACTATTCCATTGGAAAGAATAATGAATTGAGCACCAACAGTATTTGCGTATTTTCGGGCTTGTTCTTTTGCCACAAGAGGATGTAAACTCTCTTTTTTTGCTTCTAGAACACAGATGGGCTTGCTGTTAGAATCAATCAATAAGAAGTCCAACGAACCATGAGTTGTTTTCTCGAAATCATTCCCCCAAGCATCAGCCTCTTGTTGAGTAATCTTAACATGATTTTCGAGTAGGATGTTAGCGTTCCCTTCGTGATTATCGAAGAATCGCCAACCAGCTTCCTCAAGCAGTTTGTTAATTTTAATCCTAGCGTGGGCTTCGTTTTTCATCCAAAATAACTAGATACAATCATAAAGACCCTAAAATTAACAAGAAAACAAGAGAAAACAAGAGAATAATTGGAATTGTAAAACATATAAATAGTTGTATATAGTCAAACTGCATTATGATTATATCAATAATATTCTCACTTGATGAATTCGAAAATTCATCAAGCAAATCTTAACAGCAACCTAATAAACCTAAAATACTATTATCCTTTATTACAAGCAGGAATACAGTAATAACAACCATCTGCTGTAGGGTAAGTCTTCTTTGCCTCACGAACTGCTTCAGCACAAGTTGAAAACGTCCCTAAATACATCCTATTCTGTAATTCAGGAAGTCTATTACAACTACTCTTATGCACTTCATGATCTCCGCTGGGTTGTGCATTTTTGTTTACATAGTAAGAATCCATAATACTGTTTTTTGTTAAACATCTTTTCCTTCACTTCTAGTTTAATAGGATTAACCTTGTAATTGTTACCTACAAATTGATCGTAAACTATTTGAAGTGAAATGAATATGGATCAGGGGTGGTGAAATCCCACAAATCAAAACCTGCTTATTGATGCGAAATGCTAAGAGATCGATTCCTTTATTTAGGGTCCTTTGAAAATTAAGTGAACTCAGTAGTTACCCAAAGACATTTTAAAAGGATAGTCAAACCCCACATTTTTTTTAAAAATCCTGCTGGGCAGGGCAAGAACGTTTTTGTGAGACGAAGTGTAGCACAAAGACACACCTTGCCTTTCCCTTTTAAATGGTAAGTTTATAGGAGATAATCTTCTAATTTTTAGAGTGTCTTTGGGGGATAAACCAAGTTTAATGACCAAAACTTCAGCCCAGAGGTCAAAAAAGCTGATGATTTTGATGACTTGATGACAGACATTAATACACAGTAAGTTACACGTCATCAAAAGTGTCATCAAAATATTTGTGGGTATTTTTGATGACATGAAATCTAAGGAAAAACTATTTCTTTTTATTCATGAACGTAGAAAGAATTATTCAGATGAATCTCTTTATTCATGTTAGATATCTGTAAACCTATTGAATGCAATAGCCATCAAATCTTGCTCTGACCTAGATAACTTATATTTATTAGCAATATTTCTCCAACTACTTACAGCCTTTGCAACTTGATTAATGATTTTCAATGCTTTCTCCTTATCAAGCCTGAAATAATCAATTACAGATAAGGGCAAATTGAGATCAAGTGAGTTATCTTCAAGTGAGATATTGAGGGAAAGTCCTGTTCCAGTTTCATTAGGATTAATGTCAAATGCAGGGGATAAAATCCAACCTTTTTCAGTTAAAAGGAATCCGTGATTTCTAAGGTGATCATCAGTATTTGATGTGAAAATATTAAAAACAATTCTACGCCATAACTCTTCTAAATCCCTTTCAACATTAGCACCATGTTTTGAGATAAATTCAACTAGTTCCAAATAGCTAACACCATCATGAGAACTGGCACCATCAGTGTAACCTAATAAAGTCATTGCTGAAGCAAAGTGAATTCTTTCACCTTTTATTGTTCTATCAAATCTTTGTGTAAGGAAAGTGTTATATTGATTTGAGAATTTTTGAACCTTAGCTTTAGCAATATTGATTCCAGCATTAGTTGCAAGCTCGTTGGTAACCATTTCCCATCCTCCAATATCTTTGCTATCGCTCTTACTTGGGAATTTTGCTATCCAAAGGTTTCCTTTATTATCTAGAACGCTTGCCTTGGGTCGAGCACCTCCAAGTGAAGAACCTGGATTAACTAACATTGTTAACCATTTCCAGTATTCAGGATTCTCATTGGCATTATCATCCTCCAGTTTTAAACTAATCTCCTCAAGTTCTCTTAATGAAGTCCATGGAGGTGAGGCAAGGTTAACATTATCATTTAAAAATGGACCATCTAACTTCTCTTTAAAACGAATAGCTCCCATTCGATGACCATCAAAGACACCTAGTAAGTAATCTGTTTCTCTTAGTGTTCTCTCAGATCTATTCTCTCTTTTTGCTAAAGCTGATTCTCGTCTTCTCATTAAAACTCTTCCCCAGCGATCAGGCGAAGAATCTAAAAAAACTCCAAAATTCTGTTTTTCATCACTGGCATACTGTGTTCCAGAGTAAAACTGTAAATCGGGATCAAGCAATTGCGAATATCCCGATTGCAACCATTCAGTAGAATAGCTGAAAGAAAATATTTCCTTACCCCTTACATATTCAGCAGTAAGTAAGCCCATGTAAATAGGGTCGATCATACCTAACCAATGAGCAAACACATATATTTCTCTTCGATTATTCATCTATACTTTTGTTTTGTTTTTTGGAGCACGCTCCTTAACCATCAAATTAGCATCTTGCAGTCTCCTACCTAGTTTGTCATCCAATGCAACCTCTAAAATATCTTTTTCAAGGCCTAAGACGAAAAGCACTTTAACAATTGCTCCAATGCTTACCTGTGGATGTCCTTCTTCAATAGATTGTAGGGTTGGTCTGCTTATGTTTGCTCTTTCAGCAACCTGTTCCATGCTATAGCGTCTTCTAAGTCTGGCAAGTTTTAAATTCTCACCTAAAGTAGAAACTGCTTTTTGAACTTTAGGAAGTAGAGTTACATTCTTTGTTCTCATAATGTCAATTATATTTTACAAATATATGTATTATTGTTAATTATATTTTACATTATATTAATTTTAATTAAAATAATATTAGAAAAGCAATTTCATCAATTTTCTATTTCATTAAAGTTTGGGTACTCAAAGATCGCATTTTAGATAGACAATATCGGATCGATCAAGAAAACATATAAATTAACATTTATCCAAACATATATATAAGATTATTTAGTAATAATCAAGGTTATATGTTTATTAATAAACATATTAATAAATAAAGACTTTTACATTATTAGACTTTTACATTATTAGACTTTTACATTATTAGATAACTAGATGCTAATTTGGCTTTCGGAAAAAAGTTAATAGGAAATTAATGTATTATCAATTGTAGGTATCGTTGATTTTTTGATAGATATCATCATACAATTTCCTGAGTTCTTCAGAGATTTCCGAAATCTCCTTTAGATGAGTATCTATTTTATCACCTCTGCTCAATTTGTTAAGAGACCTGGCAATTTGGTTTAGATTCACACCTACAAATCTTATCTGCGAAACCATCGCAGCATCTGTATATGACATTAGTTTTTTTTCTAGAGCCGCTGATCGCAAATATTCTGATACGGATCTGCCTACCTTATGAGCTTTTAACTTAATGACAAGGAATTGACCTTCCGATACACGGAAATTGATTCGATGTTTAAAACAAATGTCTTCTTCTGTTTTTTTTCTTTTCCTTTTATAAATTTTTTTGTATATCCGCAAACAATCATAATTCATAAAATTGCTTACCTTTGAATAAAAAAAGCATGAACCTATTCAGTTTTACAGCACATTTCGGAAGTGAAGAAGCCTGTCGTAATCATTATAAACAAGAAAGGGACAAGG
>JANYLA010000080.1 GCA_025361485.1 Bacteroidales bacterium | reverse complement strand
AACATCTCACTTAACTCAACCATTTTCATAAAATCTGCCCTGTAACCATACTCATCTAATCCAACAGAACTCTTTGCACGTTTCAAAACAGTAGCGTATGAAGATGTGCCTTTAAACTCTGACTCTCTCAATAACATTCCAAATTCAGCAACCGATGAGGCAAATCTGATATTGTTAGTAGCATTTAGTTTATCGCTGCTAACCCTTTCGGTGATTAAAAAGCTAGTGTCTCCATCAGGTTTTTTGTAACGAACCTTAACCGTCATCATATTCTTGCTATTGGCAACAACCGATTGCTTTTGGTATTCGAGTGGGTCAACATTGGAGATGTTTTCATCTGAATCGGCAGGGATTATCTCGTAGAGAGCCGTAACGGTGTGTCCGCAACCAATTTCGCCAGCATCTTTTTTATCATCGTTAAAATCTTCTTTATTAAGCATTCGGTTTTCGTAACCAATCAATCTGTAAGCCTTAACTTTATTTGGATTAAACTCAACCTGAATTTTAACATCCTTGGCAATAGTGTAAAGAGTTCCCCAGAGTTCGGTTCCGAATACTTTTTTAGCCTCTAATAGATTATCTATATAAGAATAATTACCATTGCCTGCATCGGCTATCTTTTCAACCTTTGAGTCTTTGTAATTGCCCATCCCAACACCAAGTATCGAAAGGAAAATACCATCTTTCCTTTTCTCCTCAATCAATCTTACCATTTCGGCATCGCTGCTTGCGCCAATATTGAAATCGCCATCGGTGGCAAGGATAATCCTGTTGTTTCCACCCTTTATGTAGTTCTGTTTTGCTATTGCATAAGCAAGATTAATGCCTTCGCCACCTGCGGTTGAGCCACCTGCTTGAAGTCTTTCAATGGATGAGATTATTGTCTCCTTTTTATCACCCGATGTTGATTCGAGTACAACACCTGCAGCACCTGCATAAACTACTATTGCAACTTTATCGATGGGTCGTAAATTCTCAACTAAATACTTGAATGTTTTTTGAATTAATGGGAGTTTGTTAGCATCTTCCATTGAGCCCGAGACATCGAGGAGGAATACAAGGTTGCTTGGAGGAATCTGCTTATCGTTTAGGTTTTCACCTTTTAATCCAACTAAAACCAGCTGATGCTTTTCGTTCCAAGGGCATTTGTCGCCTTCGATGGTCACCGAGAATGGATTACTGTTTGTGGGTTGTGGGTAATCGTAATCGAAGTAGTTAATCATTTCCTCGATGCGAACGGCATCCTTTACAGGTTTTTGGTTTTGGGTTAGGAATCTGCGAATATTTGAGTACGATGCCTTATCAACATCAATTGAGAATGTTGAAAGTGGATTATTGATTACGTCCTTAAAACTATTCTCATTAATCACATCGTACGATTCAGTATTGAATTCCTGAGCCATCGAGTAATCGGCAACGCTAGGAGCAGCGTAGCTAACACCGCCCACACTTTTTGCTCGTGCAGTGCTATTCATTCCCATTTGAAGGCATTCTTTTTTTGATTCAATCATAACCTCCTCATCTGCTACTACTAAGCTGTCAGTTATCAATGATGGCTTTAGGTTGATTTTAAGATTTGTGGTTTTTCCTGAGCTGATAATTACATTTTTATCAATGTAGATATCAAAACCCTGTGCTGTAACTTTTAGTGAGTAAGAGCCTTGGTTTAAGTTGAATGAAAAAGTACCATTGCTAACCGTTGTTTTACTTGCAATCTCTTTCCCGTTTTGAAAGATTTGAACTGAAGCCTTATCAATAGGTTTGCTATCCATACTGTTTGTGATCACTCCCCAAAGGATACCCGTTTGGAGATTCAGCGTCATTGAGGTGCTTAGAAGCACAATCCCGATTAAAGAAATTAAAGTTTTCATGATTTTATAGTTTTTAGTTAAACTTCTGTTTGTTTATCTAATGGATACAAACAAGGAAGGAATTCCATAAAATGATGATGGATTTTTTTAATTTTACCATATTCGAGTTGTTAAAAATTAACGAAAAGATTTATAACACAGAGGACACGGAGGAATACACGGAGTGACACAGAGGAATAATATAGATGATTTTGATGATAACAAGTTGATCCTTCTTTATAAAGAAAAAGGAGAGAAGCAGATTATTGGTTTACTATATAAAAGGTATACCCGATTTGCTTTTAGCATCTGCATGAAATATTTAAAGGACGAAGAGCACAGCAAAGATGCGGTGATGCAAGTGTTCGAGAAACTCTTCGATGACCTGAAAAGGCATCAGGTAACAAACTTTAAATCGTGGTTGCACTCTGTTTTGAAAAATCATTGCTTGCATATCATCAGGGATAACGCTTATAAACTGACAAAGGAGAAGAAGGCGATAATTTCCTACGATTCGCTTGTGGAAAATCAGCTGTATTTGTATCAAGATATTGACAATGGTTTCGAAGAGCGAATAAATAATTTAGAGATGGAGCTTTGCAATCTCTCGCATGAACAAAGGATTTGTGTCGAACTTTTCTACCTGAAGGAGAAGTGCTACCAAGAGGTAGCAGAAATAACAGGATACACATTGAATCAGGTGAAAAGTCATATTCAGAACGGAAAGCGAAACCTGAAAATCAGCATGCAAAAAAATGAAACAGAACAATAATATATCGACCAATAATGAAGATTGCATACCCTCCGATATGCTTTTAAAGTATGTCAAGGGTGAACTTTCGGGGTTGGAAAGGAACCAAATCGAAAGGCATCTTGCAACCTGTGAGATGTGTAGCGATGAGCTGGAGGGGCTTTCAATCATGGAGCACCCTGAAAGGATAGACGAAATCTCACTTGAACTGAATCAAAGGATAGATAAGTTAACAGCCAAACCTGAGAGGGAGATACCCTATTTAGGAATATATCTTAGAATTGCAGCATCTATAATTTTCATAATAGGAGTTTCGACAATTGCCTACTTTACCGCATTCCGAAATGAATCGGCAATAATGCCGCATTATGCTGAAATGGAGGCAATGGATATTGCTTCGCCTTCGCCTCTTCAGGATTCTAGTAATGATGTGATGTTTAGAAGTATAGCGAAAGCTGATAAGATGGAGAATCAGAGTTTAGGGTTGAAGAAAGAGACTAGAAAGATTGATGTGGCTGAGAATGATGCTAGGTACGTTGCGCCGGTTGTTGTTGATAGTGTAAAGTCAGATGATGAAGTTTTCGGATTACTTGATGATAAAATATCCGAGGAAATTGTTGTTGCTGAAATAAAAACCGCTGAGGTTAATCAATTTGTTGCTGAGAGTATCGTACAAGCAGCACCTGCCAGCGCAGAAAGAAAAAGTTCTTTGGCGGTGGGTGGTGTGGCGAAGAAAATGGTAAGTGCTGATATTGATAAATCAAAAGAGGAAGCTGAGAACTTATCCTACACCCAAAGCAAGGAGAATGCAATTCGTCTGTATTTCAAGAATAAATATGTTGAGGCGCTTGCAATATTCGATGCGATTAGCCGTAATCATGCAGATAATGATACCCTTGCATTTTACAATTCGCTTTGTACCTTCCATTTGAATCGCTTTGACGAGACCATTCGCTCAATAGGTGTTTTAGCAAACAATCCCAATAGTGTTTTCTATAATCAAGCAAAGTGGTACTATGCTCAAGCATTGATTGGAACTGATAAGAAAGAGGATGCAATTATTATCTTGGAGCAGATTGTTAAGGAGAATTCCACCTACAGAAAAGAGGCTCGAAAAGAATTAGAAAAGCTTAAGGGAAACTAATCTCGGCAGTTTTTCAATAGATTCCTTTTTGTATCTTTCCCCTTTCTTGTTAAAATGAAAAATCAGAAATTAGCATATACGCTTGCTGGATTTGTTATTCTATTCTGGGGAACTTCAGCAACAGCATTTAAGACAGGGTTGAGGTATTTAAATTTTCTTCAGCTTCTTTTTTGGGCATCGTTGTTCGCAATGGTTATACTTTTCGTAGTGCTTCTCGTTCAAGGGAAGTTATCCGAGGTGTTTCAAATCACAAAAAAAGAGTTAGGTTGGTCAATTCTACTGGGCTTTTTAAATCCCTTTTTATACTATTTTGTGCTTTTTAAGGCCTACAATCTGCTCCCAGCACAGGTTGCTCAACCGCTAAACTATGTTTGGCCAATAATACTTGTTCTTCTATCGGTTCCTATACTTGGACAAAAGTTGAAACCGAAAAATATTATTGCATTAATTATCAGTTTTATTGGTGTGATATTCATCTCGTCACAGGGGAGTTTTGCGATTTTCTCAAAGAGTAATCCCCTAGGAGTTGGACTTGCGCTTGCCAGTTCTTTGGTGTGGGCATCATTCTGGCTATTCAATGTGCGGAATGGAGTTAAAGATGAGGTGGTAAAACTCTTTTTAAACTTTAGCTTTGCTACACTATTTGGCCTTTTGGCTGGATTACTCTCCGAAGGGTTTTGGAATGTACCTGCAAATGGAATTTATTCTGCAGCTTATATCGGAGCATTTGAAATGGGGATAACCTTTGTGCTTTGGCTAAAGGCGTTGAACTATGCCGAGAATACAGCTAAACTTAGCAATGTAATTTACTTAGTTCCTTTTGTTGCTTTGATTTTTATTAAATTAGTGCTTGGCGAAACCGTTTATTGGACAACTATTGTTGGTCTTGTTTTTATCATTGGCGGAATTGTTTATCAGCAGATTAAGCCAAGAGTAGTGAGTTGAAAAGTTAACAAGTTTATAAGAGGAAAAGTAATTTATCTAATATATGATGTCTAGTTTCTAGCATCTGAAATCTGAATCGAATGGCAATAATAAACGAAAGAATAATTCTTGGAATCGACCCTGGCACAAATGTGCTTGGATATGCCATTATTCGGTGCGAGGGGAAAAATAAGATTGATTTAATTGTTCTTGGGGTAATTGAGTTGAAAAAGTATGCCGACCATTACCTTAAACTGAAGGCCATTTACGAACGGATTCAGCAGCTAGTTGATGAGTATCATCCTGATGAGGTGGCCATTGAAGCCCCTTTCTTTGGCAAGAATGTCCAAAGTATGCTGAAGCTTGGCAGGGCACAAGGAGTGGCCATGGCTGCTGCGCTTTCGCGCTCAGTGCCAATCTTCGAGTATGCTCCGCGAAAAATAAAGCAATCTATAACAGGACAAGGAGCTGCATCCAAAGAGCAGGTTGCAACAATGCTTATATCAATCCTGAAAGTTAAAGACTTTTCCGATGCCAAACTCGATGCCACCGATGCGCTAGGTGCTGCTGTATGCCATTTTTACCAAGGTGCAGCAATTGGTGGTGAGAAAATAAAGAAAGTTGGAAGCACAAAAAAAGCCTCTTCGTGGGAGGCGTATGTAAAGAATAATCCAAATAAAGTTAAGTAGTTAACAGAGATGTTCGTTGTTTGCTGTTTGAATGTATCATCTAGAGTCTTATGTCTGATGTCAAAATCTATCATCTTCCTATACAAATTCCCTCGAAATCTTATCGGTTATTTCTTTAAACCTTTCAGGTGATAATTTTAGTTTTGGTTTAAAAAAATCAACATCCGACTCTTTATTTAGCGGAACAAGGTGAATGTGTGCATGTGGTACTTCGAGCCCAAGCACAGCAACGCCAATACGTTTGCACGGAATGGCTTTTTCAATGGCTTTGGCTACACGTTTTGAGAATAAGGTTAGCCCAGTAAGGGTTTCATTATCTAAATCGAATAAGTAATCAACCTCAACTTTAGGGATTACTAGTGTATGACCTTCGGCCAAAGGGTTAATGTCGAGAAAAGCATAAAACTTATCATCCTCGGCAATCTTGTACGAGGGAATTTCTCCCTTAACAATTCTTGAGAAGATAGTTGGCATAGGTTACTGTTTATGGTAAGTTGTATTGATATAATAAATTTAGTGCAGGAGGGATATTTTCAGGGTTTTAAACTTTATGGAATATTGGAATAATGGAATGTTGGGGTGGTTTCTTGCTTTTCTCCTCCAATTTTCCAATTTTCCATCATTCCAATTAATCTTGCATGCAAAGTTCTGTTTTATTTAGAGATACAATCCGCAAAATCATTAATATTCCTTCTCTTTATCTTGATATTTCAATAATCTGAAATTGTATTGCACCCGAAGGGATTTGGACATCAACAATATCACCAACCTTTTTGCCCATAAGCGCCTTGGCAATTGGTGTACCCACCGATAGTTTTCCCTCTTTTAGGTTCGATTCGGTTTCGGCAACTAGCATATACTCTACAAGAGCATTAGTCTTCAGGTTCTTAATCTTAATTTTATTAAGGATCTGAACTTTTGAAATATCTATCTTTGTTTCATCGATAATACGTGAGTTGGCAACAGTATCCTCTAATTTTGATATTTTTAGCTCAAGCATTCCTTGGGCTTCCTTGGCAGCATCATACTCAGCATTCTCCGAAAGATCACCTTTATCGCGAGCTTCGGCAATCATTCTTGAAATGGCAGGTCTTTCGACGCCCTTAAGATGATTGAGTTCAGCTTGAAGCTTGTGTAAACCTTCCTCGGTCAGATAAACAACTTTTGACATTTTAACCTCCTGATTCATTATGTATAGGGTAAATAAAAAAGAATTCCGACTTCTCGGAACTCTTCAGTTAATGCAAATATATTATTTTTTTTTAACTTAAATCAAATGTACGATTTTTGAAATAAATAATCAATCATTTTATTCTTTTCTCTTTGCTTTTCAGTTTCTTCCAGAACATTATTCTCTCCCAGAAACTTTTCCTGTTTCTTGTTTTCTCTGATTCGATGAAAGAATTTTTCATTCTCTCCTGAACTTTTGGGGTTTGTCGATTAATATGCCTTTCCCTTGCTGTTTTTTGGCTTTTTAACTCGTCACGCTTATTCTTAGCTGTTTTTCTCTTTAATCTTTTTTCTGCTCGATTTAATTTTTTTTGCTTATCGAATGGTACTCTTTTTAGTCGATACTCTTTAAATGGGATTGTTATATGGAAGAGTCCTGGTTTGTAAGGATAAGTGGTTTGATAGATCTTCTTTTGGCAACTGCTATTTAGTCCTACTAAGCATGAAATTAGTAAAAGTATTAGAACCTTTTTGTAAGTTTGTGCCATGAAACAGTTAAAGAATTAGCATTGAGAACAAAAATAAAACATCTTTTTCAACTTATTATACTTTCAGTAGCATTGTTTGGTTGCGCTAAGCAGGAAGAACAGATTATACCTTATGTTAGGGTTAACTTATCAGTAAATCTACAACTGCCGCAATTCAATGCGTTGAATTCTGTTAATAATGCAATTCTTTACCCTGATGTTGGTTATAATAGGAATGGCGTTATTATTTATAGGAATTCAACCGATGAGTTTACTGCTTATGATGCTACCTGTCCAAAACATATTGAAACTAAAACAGCAGTTGTTTTAGATGATGGAGGAAGTGCTGGAACTGCAACCTGTCCAAATTGTAGTACTGTTTACAGTTTTTTTAGCTATGGTTATCCATCAAACGGACATCCGTTAAAGAGTTACACTGTTACAAAGTCTGGTAATACCTTGTATATCAATAATTAATTTTGATTGCTATTTTTCAGCGGTCAGCTTATCTTCAATCATCCTATTGTTATACTGCTGTATAATGGCCTTAAGTTTTGCCTCCATCTTTGCTTCGATTTCGGGGAACTTACCCATTAGGTTATTGGTGAGTAGGATGTCGTTTTTGTAGTCATAAAAACCTGTTTCATTTAACCCATTGTTGAGGTACACGTAATTGCCCATGAGTAGTTGGTAGGTTGACGATGCGTAGGATATTACGAATGGCTCCTGTTTTGAATCAAAAATATTTCGACCGAAGGCTACAAAGGGTTTATCGTAATTGAGGTAACCCAATATTGATGGCATAATATCTATTTGTTCAACCAAATCATTAGATACTCCTTTTAAACTTCCATCGGGTTTATACATAATGAATGGCCCAGCAAAGATTCCAATATTTGTTTTAAATTCAGGATGGTATGGTTGATTTGCATGGTCGTTGGTGATTACAAAGAGGGTACTGTCGAACCAAGGCATTCTTGATGCTGTTTCGAAAAATCTTTTCAGAGAGTAATCCGTATACCCAATGCATTGGTGGATTGGTAACGTTCCTTTGTCGAATTTCCCTTCGTAGCGTTTGGGAACTTTGAATGGATGGTGCGACGAAACTGAGAATATTGCAGCGCAGAATGGTTGTTTAAACTCATTCAGTTTACCTGCAAAATACTGGAAGAACTCTTCGTCCCAAACTCCCCACATACCATCAAAATCCTTGCTGTTGGGATAATCATCCATTCCATAGTACTCCTTAAAACCTGCAACATTGGCAAATGCCTGAAATCCCATAGATCCATTGGGGGCACCGTGAAAAAAGGCGGTTTGGTAACCTTCACTTCGAAGTACTGAGGCGATGCTGTTTATTTTATTGCCTGAATAGCTTGTAAGGAAGTAGGGTTCTACCATCATCGGAATACTTGCAAGCACTGATGGCATAGCATCAATCGATTTACGGCCATTGCAGAATGAGTTGCGATACATCAGCGATTGGGTAATCAGCGAATCGAGGAATGGCGTATAACCCTTATATTTCCCGTCTTCGAGATTAGGATTGTAGCTCCCAAAGTATTCTCTTCCAAAACTCTCAAGTATAAATATTACAACGTTCTGCTTTTTAAGCGTTGATTTAACCTGAGGTGTGTGCAATGGTGTGAAGACCTTACTCAGCTCTTCGTCGGATTTATAGTAATCAATCTTGATTAGCGCTTTCTTCGAAAGTGTTCGGTAAATGGCAAAAGGTGTATTAAGAACTATGGCTGCTTCGAGCGGTTCGCTTATATATTGTCCTGCATTGCTCAATGTAATTGGGCGGGTGCTATGCCTAAACCCACCTCGTAATCCTCCAACCATTAAATATGAGAAAAGTAGGAGTAGGGCTGTGCCATTTACGAAATAGACTAGATGACCTTTCCACCCTTTGGCTATGTTGGATTTTGTGATTTTACCATAAGCAAAAACAAGAATAGTTACGAGTACAATCCAAATAAGAACCACATACCAGTAATCAACCATAAATTTGGGTAGAAGTGAGCCAATATTTGTTTCGTGCTTAAACTCGCTGAATACAGATGCAGTGGTTCTCCTTAGCGTAAACTGAAAGTAAATGAAGTCACCGCAATTGGCGAGCAATGCTATACCATTTGTAACGAAGAATAAATATTTTAGAATTGTTTGGTAAATGTTGTTGTACCGAAAGGTGAACGGGAGTAAGAGCAGGATAATGTATAGGATATTTGTGTAAAGTATTGCTGTTGTATCAAAAGCAAGTCCTCCTTTCATAATCCGCATCATTCCGGCAAAGGTTAGATTTGTGTAATAACCAGAGTTGAGGAGATAGAACAGGATTCGGCATACCGTGAAAAGAAACATCAAAAGGATAAAGCGCCAAATGAGTATAAGGTAGATGTTGTTTTTAACCTTTAGGTCGTAATAATATTGCTTCCAAGCATCAAGCATAATAACGCATATTTAAGATGGGTAAAACTATTGAAAATATGGTTTGCCGAGCAAAATGACAAACTATATTTATATCTCTTTCACTAGAACATTCTCCTTTAGCCCATCGATTTTATTGGTAAATGTGCTGTGAATCTTAAGGATTCTCTCCATCTCAGGTAGCTCTGGTTCAATTGATGATCCGAGGTTGTCGAGCGAGTTGATTATAAATGCTACTGTTAGATTATCGATATGCTGCGCTGGCTGGTAAGCAATACTTTTGGTATTGCTATCAATTGTTTCGGAAATAATTTTACATTGAATCAGATGGGTAAGTAAAACCCTCATGAGCCGAACCGGAATTTTAAGATTTTTTGAGAGTTCAAGAACCGTGAGTGGCTCTTCTCCTTTTTCGAATCGTTTTACGATGAAGTTAACAACTAAAAGAGATAAGGTTTTTCTGGAGTATGGGCTAATTAGTTCGGTCTCCGATTCAAACTCGTACATATCCACGTTTTGATTGGCAAAGGAAACCTCTGCCCCAAAAAGAACAATTAACCAGCTAAGTTGAATCCAGATTAAGAATAATGGTATAGCGGCAAAACTACCATAGATTGCATTATATTTTGAAACGCCAACCTGAAAATCGATGTAAAACCATTGGGTTATAACAAAGGCTGAACCCGCAATAATCCCAGCAATGATACCTGATTGGGTCGATACTTTTGTGTTTGGCATAACAACATACATTACGCTAAAGAGAATCCATATCAGGATAAGTGGTATTAACTTTAAAGCGAGCATCAGGTATTTGCTCACGTAACCAATCAGCTCAATTTGTTTTGCAATAGTATCGAGTTGAGTGGCTAAGTAAACTGAAATACTACTCGATGCAATGAGTAATATCGGTGCTATTAGCATCATCGAAAGGTAATCGCTGAATTTACGGCTTATTGTTCTAGGCTTTTCTATCTGCCAAATATCGTTAAATGAGGCCTCAATGCTGCTGAGAACTTTTGCAACAGAGTAGAATAGTAGAATGATACCAATCCCTGCAAGTATTCCACCGCCAGTTTTCTCAAGCATATTATTCGAAAAGGTAATCAACTTGTTCATCACCTCTTCTTGCCCCTTTAAGCTTTCCATGATCTGCTTTTCGAGGTATTTGTCAGCGCCAAATCCTTTTGCAACGCCAAAAGCCATTGCAAGGACAGGTACGATCGACATTAATGTGTAGTATGTTAATGCAGATGCTCTTACGGTTACTTTATTCTCAATAGAACCCCGTAATGCTAGAACAACGATTCGTAGATATTTAAAGAGGAATTTGGTCTTTGGTGGGTACTCTTCCAGTTTAACACTCCAAAGGTCCTTTAGTAGGAATTTTAAAATCTTCAAATAGTTTTGAAGTATCCTTTTGAAAAAACCATCTTTTTTTGTCATGGTATTGAGGTTTTAAACAGAATACGAATGTAGAGAAAAAAATGATTTAATAGTAATTTGTTATTAATCCCAACAGGGTTTCAACCCTGTCGGGATTATGGTAGAAATAAAAAAAGCTGCCGAAGCAGCTTTTTAGTTTAGTACCTATAATGTTCTGGTTTGTAAGGACCTTCAGGTTTTACGCCAATATAATCGGCTTGCTTTTTGGAGAGTATTGTAAGTTTTACACCAATTTGTTCAAGGTGTAAACGAGCAACTTCCTCATCAAGTTGTTTTGGCAAACGATAAACGTCAATAGCCAGGTTTTTTGTCCAAAGTTCAATCTGAGCCAGTGTTTGATTAGTAAAACTGTTGCTCATTACAAAACTTGGATGACCTGTAGCGCAGCCAAGGTTTACCAAACGACCTTCGGCAAGGATGAAGATTGAACGACCATCCTGGAAAAAGTATTGATCAACCTGAGGCTTAACATTCACTTTTTTAACGTTAGGTGCAGCATTTAATCTGTCAACGTGTATCTCGTTATCGAAGTGGCCAATGTTACAAACAATGGTTTGATCTTTCATAGCAAGCATATGCTCAAGGGTAATGATATCGCAGTTACCAGTTGTGGTAACATAGATATTACCTTCAGGAAGCGTCTCTTCAATGGGCTTAACCTCAAACCCTTCCATTGCAGCTTGTAAGGCACAAATCGGATCTATCTCGGTAATTATAACTCTAGCACCATATGAGCGCATGCTATGGGCACAGCCTTTACCAACATCACCATAACCACAAACAACAACAACTTTTCCAGCAATCATAACATCGGTAGCACGTTTAATGCCATCGGCAAGCGATTCGCGGCAACCGTAAAGGTTATCGAATTTGCTCTTTGTAACAGAGTCGTTAACGTTAATTGCAGGTATAAGAAGTTCGCCTTTCTCCTTCATCTGATATAGACGATGAACGCCTGTGGTAGTTTCTTCCGAAACACCTTTTAAGTCCTTAACTAGTGTGTGCCATTTTTGGCTATCTTCAGTTAAAATCTTCTTAAGTAAATCAAGAATAACCTGTTCCTCATGATTGTCGGCCTTCTTATTTAGAACGCTAGCATCCTTTTCGGCTTTAAATCCGAGATGAACGAACAGGGTTGCATCGCCACCATCATCTACTATTAGAGTTGGACCTTTACCGCCGGGGAATGAAAGTGCCTGTGCGGTGCACCACCAGTATTCCTCAAGAGATTCACCTTTCCATGCAAAAACAGGGATTCCTGCTTTTGCTATTGCAGCAGCAGCATGATCCTGAGTTGAAAAAATATTACAGCTAGCCCAACGAACATCTGCACCGAGTTCTTTAAGCGTTTCAATCAGAACCGCTGTTTGAATGGTCATATGCAATGAGCCAGTTATGCGTGCACCTTTTAGCGGTTTTGATGAAGAGTAACGGGCACGAATGGCCATTAATCCGGGCATTTCTTTTTCAGCTATGCTGATTTCTTTTCGTCCCCATTCTGCAAGCGAAATATCGCTTACCTTGTAGGGTGTTGATTCTACAAGAATTTGTTCCATCTATGATTTATTTTGATTAATTACAAAACAGTTGTACGCGGCAAAGTTATGAAATAGTTTTCGAAATTGTTGGAATTATAAGCACTAAGAATGTTAGTAATGTTTACCAAATCAATTTCGAGTTGCGCTTTAAGGTGGTCTATGCTTGGAAATCGTTGTTCATTCCTTACTCGCTCGATGAGAGCGATATCTATTCTGTAATTGTAAATGTCATTATCAAAATTGAAGATATGTACCTCGATAACCTGTTGCTGAGTTTTGTCGACCGTTGGGCGTGTACCAATATTCATCATGCCCTTTTCAATTCTCCCATTGATATTCAGCATAACAGCGTAAACGCCTTCAGCAGGGATTAACTTTAGCGGATCTATTGGTCGGATGTTGGCTGTTGGAAATCCCATTTTACGACCTATTTGAGAGCCCGATTCTATTGTGCCTGTTAATAGGTATGGATAACCAAGCATTTCATTTGCTTTGGCAAGGTCACCTATATTGAGCGCATCTCTTATTTTGGTTGAGCTGATATTGATGTCGTGCTGCTCGATAATTCCAACCTCTTCAAAAGTGTATTGGTATTTTGATGATAAACTTTCAAGTGTATTGAAATCTCCTTCAGCATTACGTCCAAAACGATGATCTTTCCCAATAATGATATGCTTAACATTGTACGAATTAACAATGTGTTTCAAAAAATCTTCGGCTGATAGATGTGCAAAAGCGGGATTAAACTCCTGAATGATAAAGAAATCGAATCCGAAATGTGAAAAGATTCTTGTTTTTTCGTTTAAAGTTGTTAGGAACCTTAGTTTATGAGAATCCTTGTTTAGAATTAGACGAGGATGAGGCCAAAATGTTAAAACTGCAGAGCTGAGATTTAATTCTTTTGATCGTTGAAGTACTAAATCGGTGAGCGCTCGATGGCCTCGATGAACACCATCGAAGAATCCCATTGTAAGTACCGTATTTTTACCTTCGAGTTGATCGGATTTTTGTACAATAATCATCTTCTTTTTTCTGCTGAGAAACAAAGGTGCAAAATAGGTTTGGTTATTAAAAGGAAATACGGTTCAATGCACTTAATTATTGATGATTGACTTTGAAAAGATGATGATTCTAGTCTAGTTGTTGATGATTAAATTAAAAATGAATGAAAACTTATTCAAACAATTATTCAAAAAAAACAGAGAGGTTTATAAGCCTCTCTGTTTAAAATCTGAAATTAAGAAGGTATTGTTTTGTTTATGGTAATTTATTCTCAGGAATCACTGATAAACAAGTATATAGTGTTTGGTTACTACCATTAACTAAAAGTTTTACTTCAGTTAAGGTTCCAGCTGTTGTATTTACTTTTACTAAATATAAATTCTTCTCAGTTGATTCATATAAAAGGCCAAATACCGTATCACCATCTTTTGCCATTGCCATAACATTAACACCATCGGGATCGTTAATGTTTGCGGTTTGTACAAGAGGAATTGATTCAGTAACAAGCCCGTTTAAGTCAGAAAGAAAAATTTTATTTTGGCCTCCAATAATAAGGTTTGAGTTGCTAGTGCCATAAATCATTCCACCTATGGACCAATAACTACTAGATCCATCGTTAAACTGTCTGTGTAAACCATAATCTCCAGAAGTTTTACTGAATTTAGCTAAAGCGCTTCCGTCACCTTCAATATTTGAGTACATGTTAGTAATAAGGCTATCGCCTGAACCTACAAGTATCCCTGAAATTGCGTCCCAATTACCATCAGGATTATCATTGAGTAATGTTGCAACGCCAGTTTTTAGGTTAACGGAGTACAAATAACCATTATCATCGTTTGTTGACCCAGCATAGGCTTTATCAGTTGCAGGATCATAAACCAAGCATCTTAAACCTCTTAATGAGTCACCATTATAACTTAATGCTCCAATCTTGGTAAGATCACCAGTTGTTTTGTCAACAGAGAAGAGCAAGCCATTTGAACGTTTTACAACAACAAGGGTTTGCGCTACCGGAGATGATGAGTTGTCTTTGGAGCATCCAGTAAAATTAATTACAGCCGATGTAATAAGAACTGTTGCAAGCAAGAAAAGTAGTTTTTTCATAGTTTTCAGTCTAGTTTGGTGCATACTCTTTTATGGGTTTTCTGCATTCCCCGGTTTTCACAGAATAAAAAATTAGTTAAAATATCTTTCAGTAATCAAAAGTAATAAAAATATTTTTTGTATATCCGCAAACAATCATAATTCATAAAATTGCTTACCTTTGAATAAAAAAAGCATGAACCTATTCAGTTTTACAGCACATTTCGGAAGTGAAGAAGCCTGTCGTAATCATTATAAACAAGAAAGGGACAAGG
>JANYLA010000077.1 GCA_025361485.1 Bacteroidales bacterium | reverse complement strand
TGCTTATGGGATTAAGTGGGATTAATCCATTAAGATACTGATTATCAGGTTTATAACAAAATATATATGACACTATTTAGCTGTCATACAGCATGTTGTGTCATTTTTTATCAACAATTATTTAACTGTTAATTCGCATTATCAGTTAAATGAAATAACAAAAAACCCCTTTCATCGATGTTCATGATTGAAAGGGGCTCGTTTATTTCGGTTAATCTCTTCTTATTTTTTATGCTCGGAAGAATACTTCTCATTAAGTCCTTTGAGCACTTCTTGGGTAATATCTAATTTAGGGTGACCATAAAGAAGCGGTCCACCAAATGTGCTGCTAAGTATAAAGTGAAAACCTTTTTCTTTATTGTAAATAACTAGGTAATCGTTTATGCTTTGTTGTATTTGGCGAAGTTTTACTTGCTGCTCCTCAGCTAATTTGGCGCGAAGTTCGTCGCGAAAACGATATAGCTCTTGTTCTTTTCCAGCCAATACTTGTTGTTGTTTTTCTGCCTCAGAACGTGTAATAAGCCCTTTCTGAACATTATTCTGAAAATCAGTTGCTTCCTTTTCAAAATCTCTCGATTTCACGCTAAATTCTGCCTCAGATTTACGACCGCTTTCTTCCAAAACCTTCTGCATTTCAAAGTACATATCGTAGTTGGTTATCAGTGAATCGATATTTACCCATGCTGCGGAGAAGGAACTCGAAAGCGGAGTGTTTGACTTGCTTTCGTTTGAATCATTTGTAGATGAACCGCTAGATTTAGATTTACAATTAGTTAATAAACCTACAACTGCTAAAGCCATTATGAAACTGGCAATTAAAGTATTTTTTTTCATTATTCGTGTTATTTATTTTTATAAGTTCTTCCCACAAACCATTTAATCGTATTGCAATTAATTTAGGGTAGCAGGTTAAATTCTAATTGACTTTTCGCAAATATAACAGAAAATACAACATTTTATCAAGCCATCACATTATTTAGCTGAAAAGAATAAGGTTTAGTCAAACAAACCTATCTCGACTAATAGATAAAAAGATTCAATCGATTAGGTTGTTTATATATTACTCCTTTTTAAATTCATTTGTTTGAACTGTTTTTGTAAATGCAACCATTTGATTCAAATATATTTTCCCGTCACCTTTTTTTATGAGAATTAATTTCATTGTTTAATTTTTTTTAACTTACAGCATTTAACGCAACTGAAAAGCAAGAATAGATTAGGTAAACTTTTTTTTAAGTTTTGCGTATATTTGAATTAAACAATCGTTTAATAAAAATGAATATGGAGGAAAAAGTTATTCTTAACGAGAATTATGTAAGAATCACCTACCGTCAGAACATTAAAACAGTTAAGGTGGTTTGGGTTGGCTCTTTTAGTAAAGATCAATATCAACATGCAGTTGAAGCAGCCTTAGATTTTCAACTCAAAGAAAAATTTCCGGTCGATAATTATTTATCAGATATTCTTAAGCAAGGAATCGTTAATCCTGAAAGTAGAAAATGGTTTGAGCAGGTTGCTATGCCACGGGCTGTAAAGCAAGGATTAAAAAGAGCGGCAATTATTTTTGATGGAAATGTTTTCAAGAAATATTACATCAATCTAATTCTCCAAGCAACGAATGCATATAAGCTACCTCTTAAATTCTTTAGTACTGAGGAGGACGCTTTGAAGTGGTTCCAATCATTTAATTCGTAAATAAATTTTCAAAATAACTTTTAATTGTTTTCAGGTTTATATTTCTATTGGGATGCGAACGAGTGACCACAAGGCGTCCTTTGTTTTCCTTTATCTCGAAAGAGAAAACGTAGGATTTCTGATTCTCTAGGTCTAGTCCAACATACCGTAAGTCGTGCAGCCATAAGCTGCCAAGGCTATCCTTTTCAACGTTATAAAAGCCCTTTGAAAAACGTATCAAATCGATAATTTCCTTTCTGTCCATAAACTGCCCTAAAAGTTCTGAATTGCGAGGGATAAATCTAAATTTAATACTTTCAATTTTATCGAAATTGCCAATGTAGCCGAAGTTATATCCTGCTTCATTTTCGGCAACAACAGCCCATATAAAGTTTGTTAAAGGAGCCGGTGTTGTAATTATTCTACTGTAATTTATGTTTTGAGATTCGAGCTGTTTTATGGCTCGTTTTGTAATGATTTCCTTGTTGATAATTGAAAAGAGAAAGAACACCGAAGAGATACTCAAACAAACCCAAGCGAAGGTTCTTCTTTGTCTTTTCTGAAATGGAATAAAAAACACCGCTATTGTAAAGGTTAATAAAGGAATCATGAAAAAAATATCGATTATTGCCATTGAGTCGTATGCTACACGTAGGCTGTTAAATGGCTCAAATATTCCTGTGCCATAGGTGTTAAAACAATCGATAAAAATGTGTGATAGCAAAGGTAAGGAGGTGAACAGAATCCATGTTTTTAAATCAATACTATGTCGCTTTTCAATTTTTGATAAGATAAAACCAATAGCTGGTATTAGAAAAATTGCAGCAAGCAATGAATGGCTAACCCCTCGATGAAAGAAAAGTGCATTTACAGGATTTAGTAGCGGAGAAAGAAACACATCTAAATCAGGTATGGTGCTTATCAAAGCACCCCAAAGTATCGCCTTGTTCCCTATCTTCTTTCCAAGGGCAACCTCTCCAATTGCAGCACCAAGTACAATATGTGTTAACGAGTCCATGTTTTATACTACCTTTGCAAACACAACAGCAAAAAATAATTATTGTTGATTCAAAAGTAATAAATGAGCAGAAGAAACAAAAAGCATCCTTTGTTAGAAAAAATTTTAATTGAGGATATTGCGGCAGAGGGTAAGGCTTTAGCACGGGTTGATAATAAGGTCGTTTTCACAGCATTTGCCATCCCAGGCGATATTGTTGATATTCAGATTACCCAAAAGCGTAAAAGTTATATGGAGGGTTATATTACGCAATATCATGAATATTCAGCTTTGCGAACCGATGCGTTTTGTGAGCATTTTGGGATGTGTGGTGGCTGCAAATGGCAGAGTTTACCCTATGCTGAACAGCTAAAGTTCAAGCAACGTCAAGTATCAGATCAACTCAAAAGAATAGGCCGAGTTAATGTAGATGAGATTAGCCCAATAATTGGTTCTGAAAAAACCATGTATTATCGCAATAAGCTCGAGTTTACTTTTAGTAATAGTCGTTGGCTAACTAATGAGGAGATTGCGCTTAACGAGGATATTCCTCAGGAACCTGCATTAGGCTTTCATATTCCAGGTATGTTCGATAAGGTATTCGATGTGAAAAACTGTTACCTTCAACCGGAGCCATCAAATTCAATTCGATTAGAAGTCAGAAAATTTGCATTACAGCACGGATTACCATTTTATAATATTCGAAGTAGAGAAGGTTTTTTAAGAAACCTTATTATTAGAACCTCATCAACAGGTGAGGTTATGGCTATTTTCGCATTTTTTCACGACGACGTTGAAAAGAGAGAGCAACTTTTGAATCATATTAAAAATGGTTTTCCACAAATAACTTCGTTGCTT
The DNA here is from genome assembly GCA_025361485.1 of Bacteroidales bacterium. Lineage (GTDB taxonomy): Bacteria > Bacteroidota > Bacteroidia > Bacteroidales > Tenuifilaceae > UBA8529. The sequence continues at coordinate 6,175 of JANYLA010000077.1, read as the reverse complement.
TATGTAATCAACCCAAAGGCTAATGATACAATCAATGATCTTGATATCATCACCTATAGTGGGAATGATTATATTCTCGAAACGATGGAAGGGCTGAAATTCAAGATTGGACCAAAATCTTTCTACCAAACCAATTCTGAACAGGCATATGTACTATATAAAATTACTCGCGAGTTTGCAGGTTTAACGGGGAAAGAGTTAGTCTTCGATTTATATACAGGAACTGGTACCATTGCTCAGTTTATAGCTAAAAACGCTCATAAAGTAATTGGTATTGAATATGTTCCCGAGGCTATTGAAGATGCTAAGTTGAATTCGACAATTAACGGTATCTCTAATGTTGGTTTTTTTGCAGGTGATATAAAGAATATTTTAGTTGATTCATTCTTTCAGGAGCATGGTTTTCCTGATGTTGTAATTCTAGATCCTCCTCGCGCTGGTATTCATGAAGATGTTGCGAATGCGCTTCTGCAAGCTAATCCAAGCCGAATTGTTTATGTTAGCTGTAATCCTGCTACTCAAGCTAGAGATGTTGCTCTTTTAAGCCTCAAATATAAGCTTGTTAGGGTTCAGCCCATTGATATGTTTCCTCACACACATCATGTTGAGAATGTTGTGCTTCTTGAGAGATTGCTCCCTTAAAGTAGATTTCTAGAAATTTCCGATTTTATACGTTTCTGAAAACAAGCAAGCTGTTCGAATTCGAACGGCTGATGTTTGTTTTCGTTCATTTCTCAGTTCTGTAATTTCTCTTTTGCTACAATAAGTGTCAGATAATCATAGCGTAAACTTATTTGGCATGAGATTGGTTTATGATATAGTAATTAAGGAGTTCTTTTTGTGTTTGGTTAGAATATTAATAATTTGAAATGCAACCCAAATTGTTTCACCGTTATTATCAAAAATTATAAGGAAAAAAGCATAATAAATTAGATTCAGAATTGTAAGTAAACTAGGATGTTGGGCTTGAAAAAATTAATTATTTAAAATCGATATTTTGCTTTTGGATTAAAGGCGGTATCAAAAATAAAAAATTGCGTTATAGATTAAAAAAATTATAGTGGGTTGAAAAAAAAGTCCGTGACATTTGTCACGGACTTTTTCATTTTAATGGTTTCTAGTATTTAGAAACTTTTAACTTATGCTGGAGAAATTGCCTCAACAGGACAAACATCAGCGCATGAACCGCAATCGGTACATGTTTCAGGATCGATTTTATAGATATCGCCTTCAGAGATTGCCTCAACTGGGCACTCATCAATACAGGTACCGCAAGCAGTGCAGTCTTTAGAAATTACGTATGCCATTGTTTATTTGTTATTGGTTAAACTTAACTTCGAAATCAGAGCACAAATTTATACTCATTTATCAAATCCAAAAATAAAAATGAACATTTTCCTCTTTTTTATGATAAATATTATTTTTGGATATATGCATTGGCTGCAATTATTAGGGTTTTGAAAGATTAAGGCAAATCCAAGATAATAAGCCCGATGAGTAATCAAGAATTTTCTGGTTTGCAATAAAGGTTGAGCTATGTAACTGGTGTTTTTCATCATTTTCGAATCCAACACCCAATCGAAAAAACACTGAAGGAATTATTTGGCTAAAATAAGCAAAGTCATCGGTTGTCATTCTTCTATCAAGGTCAATAACATTTGAGTCACCAAGAAACTGTTTTGTAAGAGTTTTAACTTTTTCGCAGATTTCGGGATTGTTATATATTGATGGATAGCCCTTTTTAATATCAATATTACAATCGCCGCCAAGGGATAGGCAAGTATTTTTCGATATTTTCTCGATTAACGAGTGGGCTTCTTTTCGCCAATCCTCATCCATTGTTCGGAAAGTCCCTTCAATCTTTACATCATTAGGGATTATATTTGTAGCTCCGTTTGCGGTAATTTTTCCAAAAGCAAGTATGCTTGGGATATGGCTTGGACTTTGGTTGTCAATAAAATCTTTTAAATTCAGAAGCAACTTTGAGGCTATAATAATTGGGTTGATGGTAGCATCTGGTACTGCGGCATGCCCGCCTTTACCCTTAACTGTAATATGAATTTCATCGCCCGAAGCCATATACTGACCTTCACGAAAACCTGCTTTACCTGCTATTAGTTCGGGTAGTACATGAAATGCAAGCATTGCATCTGGAAAATTACTTTGAAAAATATTTGAATCAATGATTTTATTTGCGCCTCCAGGTAGAAGTTCCTCTCCCGATTCAAAGATTAGCAGTATTTTTCCGCTTAAGTGTTCTTTTAGCCGGTTAATAATAATTGCAGCTCCAAGTAATGATGCGATGTGGATATCATGTCCACATGCGTGCATTACCCCTTTATTTTTTGACTCATAGTCGAGATTTGTATTCTCGATAATAGGTAAAGCATCTAGTTCAGCACGTACACCAATTGTTTTTCCTTGTTTTTTACCCTTTATGATTCCAATTATACTAGTTCCATTTATTCCTTCGTAAACCTCTATGTTGTTATCTTTTAAAATCTTGATTACAAAAGATGATGTTTGCTGTTCATTAAAAGATAATTCGGGGTGAGAATGTAAGTGATGCCAGAAACCTTTTGTTGCTTGACCTATTTCTTCGGCATTACTTTTTATCTTATCTAATAGATTTTTCATTGATTCTTATAAAGTATTTTAGCAAATGTAGAAAAAATGAATTATACAATTAGTGTTAATACAAGTAACAATTTTAATTTTCATAAATGAGATTGTATTCCTTTGCTTGAAATTGTTAACCCATAAAACTTTTTTTACCTTTGAAGCAACAAACTTGTTTTGTAAACTATAAATAAGATGAAAAAATACTTCTTTGTCACAATCCTTGTTGCAGCAGTTGTTGTATCGACTTCATTCGCTCAAAAGACTAGCCCAACAATATCTTTCAAGAAAACATCTCACGACTTCGGAACGATTAAAGAGGATGATGGAACAGCAACGGCAAACTTTGAATTTGCTAATACAGGTAAAGGACCATTAATCATTCAGCGTGTAATCGCATCATGCGATTGTGCTTCAGTTGAGTGGGCCAAAGAGCCATTGGTTCCGGGTGCAAAAGGAATTATAAAAGTTATTTTTAACCCAAAAGGAAGAATGGGTCGATTTGAGAAATTAATCACGCTGTATTCAAATGCAGAAACGCCATCGGTTGTTTTGCAAATTAACGGGTTTGTTCAAGAGCATACGAAAACAATAGAAGAAATATATAACAGACCTTTAGGAGATTTTCGATTTAAAAATACTTATGCGGCTTTTGGTCGGGTTTATAATAATGAGATTAAAACGGATACCATTGAATTTATATACTTTGGGAAGGAATCAGTAAAGATTGGATATAAGAACGAGGGCTTGCAGGATCTAAGCGTTAAGTTTGTTCCTGAAACCTTAAAACCCCAAGAGAAAGGATTGATGCTGGTTACGTTTAATGCTAAGATTAGGAATGATTGGGGTTTTGTTATCGATAGGTTTACATTAACCCAAAATGATAAGGATATTAATGGATCATTGATAACGGTGAGTGCTAGTATTGAGGAAAATTTTGGGGCATTGACTGAAGCCCAGCGCGCTAACGCCCCACAGATTGATTTGCCAGATCCAAATTTTGATTTTGGAGAGATTGAAGAGGGTCAATTAATTGAAAAGGAGTTTAAATTTACGAATACAGGTAAAGCAGATCTAATTATTAGAAAAATAAAACCGAGTTGTGGTTGCACTACTGTTGAGCCTGCCGACAAGATTATACAACCATCTAAAACAAGTAGTTTTAAGGCATCTGTTCGTACGAATGGGTTCTCTGGCAAAATTGCTAAAAGTGTTACAATAATTACTAACGATCCAATTAATCCAACGGTGGTAGTTCGTATAACGGGAACTGTAAACTCTCCAAAGAAATAGTAGGATAGACTTGCTCAACGAGCAAGTTTATGCAATGCTTTTCTTTTAGTAGTTTGAGAGGCAAATTGAGGTTTAATCTTTTATGTTTTCGAAAAGATAGTTGTGATGTCAGATAACGCTTTTAAAAGTGCATTAACAGTTAATCCTGGGATTGATACCCCGCCCTCCATAAATCAGGACTCTGCTAAAAAATTTAAAGCAAAAAAAAGAGGTTTACTAAGTGCCGATGAATATGTAAAAGGTATTTTAGAGCAGAGTATTCCTTTATTAAGTCAAGCAATTACGTTGGTTGAAAGCTCATTGCCTGAGCATCACGCTTTAGGTCAGCAGGTAATAGAGAAATGTTTACCTTTTAGTGGTAATTCAATTCGTATTGGCATTACAGGGGTTCCTGGTGTTGGTAAAAGCTCTTTTATTGAATCATTAGGAAATGAAATTACTAAATCTGGCAGAAAACTCGCAGTATTGGCGATTGATCCAAGTAGCGAAAGGAGCAAGGGAAGCATTTTAGGCGACAAAACAAGGATGGAATCTCTAAGTTCAAATGCAAATGCATTTATTAGACCTTCACCATCGGCTGGTTCTTTAGGTGGTGTTGCTCGAAAAACACGCGAAACTATTTTACTCTGCGAAGCAGCTGGGTTTGATACAATATTTATAGAAACCGTGGGAGTTGGTCAAAGCGAAACTGCCGTACACTCAATGGTCGATTTTTTTCTGTTGCTTATGCTTGCTGGTGCTGGTGACGAACTTCAGGGAATTAAACGTGGTATTATGGAAATGGCTGATTTAATTGCCATAACAAAGGCCGATGGTGATAATATTAAAAAGGCTCAGGTCGCTAAGGTTGAATACGAAAGCGCGCTACATCTTTTCCCTCCTGCTGAATCGGGGTGGAGTCCTCCTGTTAGAACCTGTTCGTCTCGTGAAATGACGGGGATTAATGAGGTTTGGAATGAGATTTTAAGATATGTCGAGTATACAAAAGGAAGTGGATTCTTTGTAAGTAGACGAAGAAACCAATCCAAATATTGGATGTATGAAACTATTAATGAAGCGCTAAGGAATGGTTTTTATAATTCAAAAAACATACAGCTGCATATGCCTTTAATTGAGAGTAAAGTTCTAAACGAAACTATTAGCTCATTTGCTGCTGCCAAGGAGCTGCTCGATAAATACTTCAATACTTAGCTCGATTTTAAGGAATATCTATTCCAATAATCTTGAAAATCCAGTGTAAAGTTTAAGCTCTTTTATCTCAAAATATATCAAGCCATTTGAAACAAGTGGTAGTTTGTTTAACTCTTCTTGCACTTCTTTTAATGTACTACGCTTTAAAATAAGTATTGCACAATGAAATTGGTCGAAGTAAATCTCTCGAATGAACCCCTTTTCATATAGTTCCAACACTTTTTAGGCTCAGCTCTAAGATAGGTCTTATATCGAATGTTTTCAATTCCACTATTTTCAACCTCAACAGCCCAGAACCTCATTTCAATTGTTTTTAATGGTTATTATAAAACCAAAATAATACTTTCCTTATCTTATTCGTTTATTCTTTAATGATTGTTTGATAAAAATTTGTAACGTTTTTCAAGTTTGATTGTCTTATGTGTAAAGATTAGTAAAAAACGAACAGCCACTGTTCATATTCGCACGGTGTTGAAATGATGAAAAATAGTTAATGCTCAAATAAACAGCATGATATAATAAGTGGTACGGGATATGATTAACTATATGTAATAAAATTTACGACGATGACAGTAAAACTTTATGAAAACGAAACGGTGCTTAAGGCTGCAAATACAAGTTATTGCGATAGTTCGGCACAAGTTGATGGGAAACTAATTTTAACCAATCAGCGAATTTACTTTAAAACGATGGTTGATGAGAAAATGCATATTGATTTTGAGATATTGCCTAATCAGATAAAAGAGGTAATGTTCTTTAATACTTGGAAGATTTTTTCAAACGGGCTAAATGTTATAACAAAGGAAGGTGTAGAGAAAAAGTTTATTATAAAAAATCGTGATCAATGGTGCTTGATGATTAATAAAATGTATTAAAACTATGATAGAATAATTAAAAGGTTTTAGGGTAATGCATTATAAAAATTAAAAATTTTATTGTATATCCGCAAACAATCATAATTCATAAAATTGCTTACCTTTGAATAAAAAAAGCATGAACCTATTCAGTTTTACAGCACATTTCGGAAGTGAAGAAGCCTGTCGTAATCATTATAAACAAGAAAGGGACAAGG
>JANYLA010000076.1 GCA_025361485.1 Bacteroidales bacterium | reverse complement strand
GATATAATCTACATGACTAGGGTGCAACGCGAGCGTTTCTCTGACCCATTGGAGTACGAAAAGGTTAAAAACGTTTATGTGCTTCGCAATGGAATGCTAGATGAGACTAAGCCAAATATGAAAGTCCTTCATCCACTTCCAAGGGTAAATGAGATTCATACTGATGTTGACGATAATCCAAAAGCCTACTACTTTCCTCAAGCCTTGAATGGGGTATTTACTCGTATGGCTATTATGGTTTCGATTCTTGGTTTAAAATAACAATATTAAAAATGAAAATATCATGAAAGATATAAAACAGCTCAGTGTAAACGCTATCCACAATGGAACCGTTATCGATCATATACCCGCTCAAAACCTATTCAAAGTAATTTCAATCCTTGGCTTGGATAAAATTGGCAGTAAGATAACATTTGGTACTAATCTCGAAAGTCAAAGAATGGGGAAGAAGGCGATTATCAAAATTGCTGATAAATTCTTTGAGAAGGATGAGATTAACCGTATTGCAATGGTTGCTCCGCTTGCAAAGCTCAATATTATTAGGGAATATGAAGTAGTTGATAAAATGCTTGTTGATGTTCCGGATGAGATATCAGGTATTGTAAAGTGCATGAACCCTAAGTGTATAACCAATAACGAGAAGGTTACCCCAAGGTTTAAGGTGGTTGATAAGAAGAATGTTTCGTTAAAATGCCATTACTGCGAGAAGATTACTGACCAAGAGCATATGGAGTATCTTTAGAAGTGACAAGCGACAAGCGACAAGCGACAAGTGATACACTTGTCACTTTTCACTTGTCGCTAAATCCCTTACGAGATTGAAATCTGGCGTACCGGCTTAACCTTCGCTTCCTCCTTTTTAGGGATTACAACATTTAGAATACCATCCTTGTAAGTGGCTTTAATCTTCTCAGATTCAATAGTATTTGGAAGAGTAAAGAACCTCTTGAAAGCAGAATATTGAAATTCACTGCGCATTAACCTTTCGTTGCTTTCTTCGTTATTTACCTCTTTCTCGCTCGAGATTTCAAGAACATTATTGTTCAAGTCAATCTTGAAATCACCCTTGTCAAAGCCTGGTGCTGCCACCTCGATGGTAAAATCCTCTTTGCCCTCCTTAATATTTACAGCAGGCATTGTTGTGTTTGCAGGTACATCAAAGAATCGTGCAAACATGTTGTCACCAAAAAATTCATCTGTGAAGTTTGGTAACATCGCTTTACGTCTAATCATCGGAATCATTGTTTTTTCCTCCATTATTTAGTTTAACTTTTAATTGTTTTTTTTGCAACCTTTAATAATTTGATTGCTGATATGAACTATTCAATGAATATGCCAATCAATAAAATAAGACATAATGGCGTATTTGTTTTTATTGTAAAGACAATATGACATATTAATTTGATTATATCTTTGAATAATAGATATTTACATATAATAATGTTAGCATTAAATGATAGTCACTTTTTTTTTATATCTTTTCGGTCTAATCTGAAATGAAAAGTATGCTTGATTCAAAGCAAAATCAGGTTGATGAGGTGTTGAGGTTAAAGGCTGAACTAGAGGCTGTTAAAAGCGAATATCAACTGTTAAGGGATATTGCGGAGAGCAGTGAAGGAGGTATTTATATTGTACAAGATTTTAAAATTGTATTCAATAATCCAAGTTTTTGTCATCTCACGGGTTTCACTTCGGAAGAGCTTAGGTCAATTAATTTCATTGATATAGTCCATCCTAACGATAAGAAGTTGATTAAGCTTCTTTTCCACAACAATTATCTTGAGATTAGTCAAAAACCATCAAGTAGTTATACTTTCAGAATTTTAACAAAGACAGGAACCCTTAAGTGGCTTAAATCTCATGTGTCGGTTATTGTGTGGGATAAAAAGCCTGCACTTCTCGATTCATGTTTTGATATCACACCTCAAAAGGAGACAGAGTCAAAGCTAATAGAAGAAGAGCAGAACTTCCGATTACTAGTGAACACTTTTGATGATTTTGTTTTTATTCTAAATAATAAGGGAAATATTATTCAAACCAATCAACCTGTGATCGATTTACTGGGTTATAGAGAGCACGAACTATTACTAAAACCCTATGAAGAATTGATTATTACTGCTGAGGATTTTAATATTGAAAGTATTATTAAAAATGTAAATAAAAATCGGAAGGAGAGCTTTTCTTCTTTCCTTCTTACCAAAAAGCAGATCAGAATTCCTACTGAAACTAGGATGTTTAAAGGGTATTGGAGTGGAAAAGATGTGATATTCGTAATTTGTCAGGATATTACTCAAAAGATAAAAGCTGAAAGCGCAATTAAGATATCAGAAGAAAAATTTTCCAAAGCTTTCAATACAAGAGCTGTAATGATGGCTATTACTACATTTAACGAGGGTAGATATATTGATGTTAATGAAACTTTTCTTCAAACAACCGGCCTTAAACGCGAAAAAGTAATTGGTCATTCTTCAAAGAAGGTTGGTATTTATCAAAATCCAAATATTCGTGGACAGTTAATCGATCAGATTTCTACTTCGGGCCGATTGTCGGAGCAGGAACTTCAAATCAAAAACACAAAGGGAGAAATCTTAACTTGTTTGTTTTCAGCCGAAGAAATAAATATTCAAGGAGTAAAATGCCTGCTAATTGTAATGAGTGATATAACTCAGCGAAAAAGGGTAGAAGAGGAGCTGATTCAAGCTAAGACCTTAGCTGAAGAGGCGAGCAAGGCTAAGGAGCAGTTTCTATCAACCATGAGCCATGAGATTCGAACTCCGATGAATGCTGTAATTGGGATGACAAATCTTTTACTTCAAGAAAGCCCCAAACAGGATCAACTACAAAATCTTGGGGCTTTAAAGTTTTCGGCAGAATCGCTTCTTGCATTATTAAATGATATTCTTGATTTTAGCAAGATCGAAGCGGGAAAGATTCAGCTTGTTAAGGAGGTAATCGATTTAAAGCTGATTGCCGATGGATTAAGAAATAGCTACAATCTGATTGCAAAGAATAAGGGTATTATTCTGGTCTCTGAAATTGACGATCGTATTCCAAATAATCTGATTGGGGATCCTGTCCGAATTAATCAGGTTCTCACCAATCTTATTGGCAATGCGCTGAAATTTACCGAGAAAGGAAAGATTTCTTTATCAATAAAATTAGAGAAGGATCAAAAAGATAGCTCAACCATTCAATTTGCAATTTCTGATACAGGAATAGGGATTGAAAGTGATAAACAGGGCATAATTTTTAAGGAATTTACACAAGCAAATGCCGATACAACCCGAAAATATGGTGGAACTGGTTTAGGGCTGGCTATTTCGCAGCGAATTGTAAGAGTGCTTGGAGGAGTTATTAAAGTAAATAGTAGACAAGGCGAAGGTTCTACTTTCTTCTTTTCTCTTCAATTCCCAAAGGCAAATATTTCAATTACAGACTCAAAGGTTTCAACTAGAGCAGAAGCGATTATCGATTTCACAAAGAAGCATAGAGTGCTAATTGTTGAAGACAACGAAATTAATAAAATCATAGCCGAGAAGTTTCTTACCAAGTGGGGTATTGAGGTTGAACATGCTGAGAATGGACAGATCGCGGTGGAGATGCATCAAAATGGAAATTTTGATTTGATACTCATGGATCTTGAAATGCCTGTTATGAGCGGCTACGAGGCAACAATTGCTATTCGAAAGATGAGCGATATTAAAAAGAATAGTATACCGATTATAGCCCTTACCGCATCGGCTATGATGGATATTCAGAATAGGATTTACAGCCTTGGTATGAACGATTTTATTCTTAAACCATTTATTCCCAATGAGCTTAGGAATAAATTAGTTCAACACCTCGAAAAGGATAACGTTTAATAGATTTACAACCTTACATAAAAGAGTGAAATTAGCTATGAAGACAACACTAAAAAAGAGAATCGTTTTGTTATTTTCATTTATAATCTTTTTAGGGTTTTCCTGTTTCTCGCAGGACAGTATTCCAACCTTAAATAAGCAAGTGATTGAAATAGTTAAGACAACGATTGGCAAAAAGGTTGATCGGGGAGAATGCTGGGATTTGGCAAACAAGGTGTTAATTCAAATTAATGCCGATTGGGATTTAAAGTATAAGTATGGTAAACTAGTAAATCCCAAAAATGATATTATTTATCCCGGTGATATTATTCAATTCGAAGGAGTTAAAGTTAAATACACAAAAGGGAATACCACCTACACCGAAAGCATGGAGCACCATACAGCTATTGTTTATAGGGTAATTGAAAAAGGTATTTACGAGTTAGCACATCAAAATACAGACTTTTCGGGCCGAAAAGTTGGATTGAGTACGCTTGATATTAGCACGATTATCAAAGGGAAAATGAGTATTTATAGACCAACAAAGAAAAAGGAGTAACTTATAATAACTTGGTGGATGTTAAGATTTCGATTTATCCTTTTTGCTTTAATAATATTCTCTCAGGCTGCTAAATCACAGGTTGATATTCAGATTTTAGTAAAGCAATCGCATACAAAGCTGGCAAAATTGTTCTTTCACGATCAATCAGGTTTTATGGTTGACTCTTCAGTGCCGCAATCGCAAGGACTTTATAAATTCAGCTTGCCGAAGAGCTACAAGCAGGGTCTTTATCGTTTAGCATTAGGAAAAAATATTAGCGTTGATTTTGTTGTTGCCTCTGAACCCAAAATATCACTTGAAACGGTTGTTTTTGCTGCTGAGGATAGCCTGAAATCGATAGAATCGAAGGAGAATGAGATATTTTTTCAATATCAAAGAATAAAGAAGAGATTGTCGCAAAAGACATGGTTGCTAAACTCACTTATCGATTTTTACCCCGATAGCTCTAAATTCTATAAACATTTAATCAATGAGCAATTTCTTGCTCAAGTTGAGCTATACAATGCAGCTAGAAACTTGGCTATTAGTAATCCTAATCTTTTTTCATCCAATTTTATACTGCTCGAAGCTAGGTTGACACCTCCAATAGGTTTAGAATCGAAGAAGAGAAATACCTTCATGAAACAAAACTGGTGGCTTAATTGTAATCTCAACGATATTCGGTTTGTAAATTCTTTGGCATTGGAAACCAAGGTTTGGGGGTTTATTGAACTTTTCGTTGATATGGATTTTGATAAGGAGCAACAGGATTCATCATTTATTGAAGGAGCTAGAGCTTTAATGAACCTCGATGCCGAATCCACTGTTAAAAGTTATTTCAGGAGTACACTTTTAAAAAACTACATTGATTCTGATTACGATGGGGTAGCAAGATTTCTCCTTGAAACTTCATTCGATGGTTTACCTCCCATAAACCTGTCTGCTGAGGAAATAAAAAATTATAATATTCAGCAAAGCAACGGTGTTGGCACTAAAGTCAAAGATTTTACACTAAATACTTCTGAAGGAATAAAGCTAAAACTATCAAAAGTAAATGCTCCTTATAAAGTTATTGTTTTTTGGTCGTTGTGGTGCCCCCATTGCACCGAGATGATTCCTGAACTTTATAAAATCTATTTAGAGTATAAATCTCATCGGTTTGAGGTAATAGCAATTTGCATTGATAATGAGCTTGAAGGATGGAAGCAAAATGTTGATGAAAAAAAGTATAGCTGGATTAATGCTATTGAGCCTGATAATGGGGAAAGTAAAATAATAAAGGAATACGCCGTTGATGGAACACCTAAACTATTTCTGCTGGATAAAGACATGATTATCATTTCTAAACCTACAAATGTGAAACAGCTTGAGGCAAAGCTAAAGATAGTTTTCCGCTAGTTTAAATTTATTATCTGTAATCCCATCAACTCATCATTTTATTTATAATTGGAATTGTTGGTTATATTTGTCGACTCAATAAAAAATAGCTGATTATGATGGAATTCTTTCAAACGCTCTTCGATTGGTATATGGCCAATATGAACTACTTTACAATTGCGCTATTAATGGCTATTGAGAGTACTTTTATACCACTGCCCTCAGAGGTAGTAATTCCATTCGCTGCATATAAAGCGGCTCAAGGTTCATTAAGCCTTTTTGGTGTAATCATTTCAGGAACTACTGGAGCATTAATTGGTTCATTATTTAACTATTTTTTGGCAAGATATTTAGGTCGTCCATTAGTATATAAATTTGCCGATACAAGGGTTGCCCATATGTTTTTGGTTACAAAGGATAAAGTTGAGCATGCCGAAAACTATTTTATTCGGAATGGAAAGAGCTCAACCTTTATTGGTCGCTTAATCCCTGGTGTAAGGCACTTAATATCAATCCCTGCCGGACTAGCTAAGATGAAACTTCGTGATTTTGCTCTTTATACCTTTGTTGGTGCAGGAATTTGGAATATTATTTTAGCTATTGTTGGTTACTTTGCTTACGAGTATAAAGATAAAATTTTGCATTATATTGCATATCTGCTTCTTGCGTTGGGTATTGGTTTTATTGTATATCTGGTGGTTAGTAATAAAAGAAAGAATAGTCAAAAAGAAGCTTAAAGTTTTTTACTGAAGAAAACTAAATGCTACCACTTCTTAATTGTTGCCGCTTTGTTGCATTTGCTATAGAGCAATTCTTGCGCTTTGAAATTCCCAAGTTTAGAGGCTTCTTCCCAATTTGTGCAAGCCTTATCCTTTTTATTTTGGTTGATTAGGGCAATACCCCTTTGATAATAAGAATCGGATAGGCCATAGCCCTTCTTAATTGCAACATCTAAATCTGATTCGGCAACTTTAAAGTTTTCGGTTTTGATATAGGCAACGCCCCTGTAGTAATAATACTTTGCCTCGTTAGGATTTGTTTTAATGAGTTTACCTAAGCTGAATAGGGCATCAACATAGCTGCCATTTTCAATGGAAATTAATGCTAGCTGAAAGGACGCATCGGAATTCGATGGGTAAAACGATAAATAGTAGGTAATATCATCATAAGCTTGATTGTACTGCTTGTTTTTATAGTAAGCATCGGCTCTTGTTCTGTAATACTTAGGGTCACCACCCGAAAGGGCAATGGATTTGGTGAGGTCTTCGATAGCCAAATTATATTTCTCTTGTGCTAAATATACATCTGCTCTTTGGGCTAAGTATTCGTGATTTTTTTTGCTTTTGCTAATCGCAGCAGAAATATCATCCATAGCATTTTTATAACTGCCTAAGCCTTGGAATGCCCTTGCTCTAAGAGCAAGTAGTTGTGGTCGGGCTTTACTGCTCTTTAATCGAGGGTTAAGCAAATCCAGGACTTCATCCCAACTTTGATTGCTAAGCCCGTATTCGGCATCGGAAATCAATTTTTCAAGAGGAGAATACCATTCTTTGCTCCAAATTTTTTTCCATTGATACGATTTAGATGCCTTATTAAATGCTGGTTCAAGATTAATTTCTCCTTCGCTAATTTTATCGTTTTGACCTAAATAAGCTTTTAACCGAGCAAATCCTGATGCTGTATCGCCTATAGTGCAATAGGTTTCTGAAAGTGCATATGCTGATGAGTTCTTTTTTAGCTTATCGGCTTTTAGGAGTGATTCAAGTGCACTTTGATAATCCTTTTTATGGAATTGGATTTCACCTTTTCTAAGCCAAAAGGAGTAATTTTTCTCCTTTTGAATTATGCACGAATCAATCCATTGTAAGGCAACAGCGTATTCCCCTTTTTCAAAAGCCGCTTGCGACCGATACCAACACTCGGGCATCTGCTGTGCCTGAGTGGTTGTAGTTGTTATTAATAATGATAAAAATATTAAATACGGTCTAAACATTTATTATTCAATTTCATATTATTATAGCTGGCTGTAGTTTAATTTTGCGTCGCAATTTATTTTTGCGACTCTTTGTGACTTTGCGGCTTAGTGGCAAATCTTTTTTTAGCCACCAAGGCACTAAGAAACTAAGAAAGCACTAAGATTTACTCTCAAATCAGTCAACTAACAACTGCGAACTGTCAACTAATAGATGTCAACTATTTTCTGACCAAATTCTTCACTTGGCTAATTTCCATAAATGATGCACCGTCCCAAGGGCCAAAGCTACCGCCAATGATTAGCACTAAATCATCGGGATTTAGTTTACCGCGCTCCACCATAATTGAGATAGAATCGGTTAGAAAATTATCTCTGGTTGATTGGGGTAACATGTATTCAGCCGAGATACCATAGGATAAAGCAAGATGCCTCATCACCTGCGACTTGTAGCACATGGCGTAAACAGGTATCTTGCCTCTAAATGCTGCAAGATAACGCCCTGTACGTCCTGAGATGGTATCGACAATAATGGCTTTGATAGGAAGATTATTGCATGCACGAACGGCCGAACGAGCCAAAGTTGCAGTTATCTCGTTATTAATTCTAACCAATTTTTGTTTTGGGTCTGGTTCTAGGTTTACTTCAACCTCTTGAGCCACTCGAGACATAATGTTTACAGCCTCAACAGGATATTCACCATAAGCAGTTTCGCCGCTAAGCATGATTGCATCAACCCGTTGATAGATTGCATTCGCTATATCGCTTATCTCGGCTCGAGTTGGCCTAGGATGCTCAATCATGGTATGTAGCATTTGCGTTGCTATGATTACAGGCTTTTTACTTTCAATACATTTTCTAACAATCCGACGTTGAATGGTTGGAATTTTTTCGGCAGCAATTTCAATCCCTAAATCACCTCGAGCAACCATAACACCGTAGGTATGGTCAAGAATCTCATCAATATTGTCAACCCCTTGCTGATTCTCAATTTTTGCAATAATCTTAATCGAACTATTGTGGTCTCCTAGAATCTGCTTAATCTCCATAACATCCTCTTTTTTGCGAACAAAGCTATGAGCAATAAAATCGAGCTTATTATCGATGGCAAATTTTACGAACTCAATATCCTTTTCGGTCAAAGATGGGAGGTTGATATGAACATTTGGAATATTAATGCTCTTACGTTGTTTTATTATGCCATGATTGTGAACCTCGCAGATCAATGAATCTGTATTTTTTTCAATCACCTTAAGCTCAATATCCCCATCGTCGATTAGAATGCAACTGTCCGTTGGGACTTCGTTAACAATATTTGGATAGGATAAGTATAAGGTATCTCCCTTTGATTCGCCAATAGGATCGCCCTTTAGCTTAATAATATCTCCCTTTGCAACTGAAATTTCTTCGCCAAACGAGGATGTTCTAATCTCTGGACCTTTAGTATCGACAAGTAGTGCAATCTTATCAGAAACCTTACGAACATTCTCAATAACCATTTTTGCCTGTTCTAAATTTTGATGTGCGGTATTCAGTCTAACCACGTTCATCCCCGCATCGTAAAGCTTTTGGATGAATTCAACGTCACACCGTCTATCGGATATTGTTGCAACAATTTTAGTTTTCTTAAGCATAATCTAGTTTGATTTGATATGCAAAGATAAAAAGATAAAGATAAGTGTTAAGCGAAAAGCGAAAAGCATAAGTGAAAAGCGATAAGCGACATTTGGTAAGTGAAACTTGAGAGGTAAGAGGTGAGATATGAGAGGTTGAAAGACATAAATTCTGTCTTCGTCTTCCGACTTATATCTTCTATGACTTCTCTAACTTCTTTTAATTCTCTGACTTCTATATTTCCCTGACTTCTTTTTTATACTTTTGACATAAAATAATTAAACTGATATCCAAGATAAAGATGGGTTGGAAAGCAGCAATCGACGATTATATCAATTTTATTCGGGTAGAGAAATCCTTATCGGGTAATTCCGTTTCAGCATATAAGCACGATGTTGTGATGTTTATGGTTTATGCCGATAGCATTGGTGTTGAACCTGAGAACATAACAATGAAACAGATTCAAGAATTCCTTAATCATGTTGATGAATCGGGGCTGAATAAACGAACTCAAGCTCGAATTCTTTCAGGAATTCGTGGATTCTTTAAATACTTGATGATTGAGGAGGTTATTGATAATGATCCAACTGAGCTGATTGAAGGACCTAAAATAGGTCGCAAACTACCTGATATACTATCCATTAAAGAGATTGATGATATTGAGGCCTCCATTGATTTGAGTAAACCCGAGGGTCAGAGAAACAAAACAATGGTTGAAACCCTATATAGTTGCGGATTAAGAGTATCAGAATTGGTGAACCTTAAGTTGACCGACCTTTTCTTTGAGCAGGGATTTGTTAAAGTATTAGGGAAGGGGAACAAGGAACGCCTCGTTCCAATTGGAGAAAAAGCCATTAAGGAGATAAATTTTTATATTACCTACAGAAATAGCGTGTCATCTAATATCAACAGGGATTCGGAGAATATAGTTTTCTTAAACCGCCGTGGAAGTAAATTGACCCGCGAAATGGTTTTTACGATCATTAAGAAACATGCAAAGCTTGCAGGAATTAAGAAGAGTATTAGCCCGCATACTTTTCGGCATTCATTTGCAACACATTTGGTTGAGGGCGGAGCTGATTTGCGGGCTGTTCAGGAAATGTTAGGGCATGAATCAATACAAACTACCGAGATATATACACACCTCGATAAGGAATTTTTAAGGGATACAATTCTTCGATTTCACCCAAGATCGGGCATGTAATAGCCCCAATATTTCAAAAGTGGGTTACATTCTTTTCGAGAGAATATTTTCGAGCTCCTCCTGAATAATTGGTTTTGAGATATAATCGTCAAATCCTGAATCCATGATTTTTTCTATCTCATGGGTCATTGCAAAGGCAGATTGTGCTATGATAGGAATTCTTTTAACCGATAGTTTTCGGAGCTCAGTAAGTGTCTTATATCCATTTAATCGTGGCATTTGAATATCGAGTAGAACTAAGTCGATGTTAGGGTTTTTCTTAAACAGTTCAATCGCTTCAATGCCATCGCTCGAAGAAATGGTGTTAATATTCATCTTCTTAAGTAATAAACCCAGAAGATCCCTTGAGTTTTCGTCATCTTCACAAATCAATACGGTTTTATTATTGAATGATACTTTATTAACAACATTTATAATCTTCTCTTTCGTTAATTCTCCTGGAATTAATGGGATTGTGAAGTAGAATTGCGTACCTACATTTGGAGTTGAATCAAACCAAATTTTACCACCATGCATCTCAACTAGATTTTTTGAAATGACAAGTCCTAAGCCTGTTCCAGAATATAATCGTTGATCGCTTTGATCTATTTTTACAAAGCGTTGGAATAAGTTTCCATGAAATTCAGCAGGAATTCCGATACCAGTATCTTTAACAAAGAATTCTATTATTTGATCCTTAACCTTATACCCGAACTCAATACTACCAACGTGAGTAAATTTAGCAGCATTGCTAAGTAGATTATTAATAATTTGTTTCAACCTGTAGGGGTCAACCTTTACTATTAGATTTTGATAGCTGTAATCTGGAGAGAATTCTATTTCTACTTTTTCTTTGTTGGAATCTAACCCTAATTGCTCAGAGAACAGGTGGCTAATAGATTCTAACTCGCTGTAAAGATCGTAATCAGTCATATTAAATTGAATCTGCCCCGATTCAATTTTTGCAATATCAATAATATCATTAATCAACCTTAAAAGGTCGTGTGAACTTTCTAAGATAATATCGAAGTAACTTTTTATTTCATCACTTATATCTTCTTGTTTTGATAGGATTTGAGAAAAACCAACAATTGCATTTAGGGGAGTCCTAATTTCGTGTGACATATTTGCAAGGAAAGCCGATTTGAGTTTATCGGCTTCTTCTGCTTTTTCCTTAGCAATCCGATACTCCTCTGTTCGAACTCGAACCGTTTCTTCTAGGTAATGGTTTTGTAATTCTAACTCTTTATTGGTAGCCTCAATCTGTAATGCTTGCAGTTGAATTTCTTGTTCCTGCTTTTCGATGGCTATGTTTTTCTCTTCTAATTTTTTATTTGTTTTTTTCTTACTAAAATATCCAATAAGAATAAAAAATATTAAGCAAACGGCGAGTACGATTGATGAAATGGAGAATATTAATAGATTATTTTGAGTTTGAATTTTTTTCTCTTTCGATGATAAGGACTCCACTTGATTCTTGATTTTATCCTTTTGATTTTGAATTTCCTCTTTTTGTTGAGCGAGGATTTGGTTCCATTGGTTCATCTCTTGAACCTGAGATGTGATTGTTTTTTGCTGTTTTACAATTTCTATTCGATTGGTATTAATAACAGCTAAGTTGTTATTCACTTCATGCTGTTGCCTACGAATCTCATTAAATAGGGTATCGAGATTTCTTTTTTGAAGGTCAATCTCATTCTGTTGTCTCTTGATATCATTGCTTTGAGATTGAATATCGAGCTTCTGTTTTTCGATCTCATTATTTTGGGATTCTAAAATTACTCTTTGTTTTTCGGACTTTTCTTGAACATCCTTTAATTTTTCCTCTTGCTTCTGATAAAGATTTGCTACATCAAGTCGAGAACCTCCAAGAAGAAGAAGTTTTGGAAGAATGGATAGGTTATGATCCTGTTCTATTGAATTTTTATTTACCTCGTAGCTTATTTTTCTCTTCTCACTATCTAAGTAAATGAAATTAATCATTTTATACTCATCAAGGTTAAAATTTTCGGTTATTATTAATACAGGCTTTTGGTAAAGATTTGTAAAGATTTGGGTTAAAATTTCATTATACTTTCTGTCTATGTAGAGTATGTTTGTTTTAATGCTTCGGAACTTCGTGTTTTGGCCAATTCGGTAAATAGATATTGTTCTGTCTTTTATTTTTTTAGCCTTTGAGATTTCTTTAAATTCACTAATTAAATCTAGATTATCGGTTAAAACCATAATCCTGAAAGTATCCAATTGAGATTCGTTTGGCCAAACAATATTTTGAGCGAATTGAAAGGTAATTGCAGTTTTTATTTTTTCGTCAGAAAATTCTTGAGAATATGAATTGAAGGAGATGATCAATAGAAGTAATACAGGCAATCGAACCGCTAATCTATGGAGAGTATTTAAGTATTTATTCATGGTTAAAAATATACAAAAAAAATGTTTCAAATTTAACAATCATTGAAAAAAACTAATGATCACTATAATAAACCATTCATACAAGTATTTGTTTATCAGTAAAGAAAAATTGCAGTAAATACAAGTGAAAGACTAAATGTTACTAAAAAACCAAAAATAATTACTTATTTGTAATATTAACCTTAATTAATAGAAAAATACAGTAACAGTTTTTTTTTGTTTTAAATATGCACCAAATATGAAAAATAGAATATATTTGTTTTTATGAGATTTTATAGAATAGCCCTATTTGTAAACTTCCTATTCATGTTGGCTTTTCAACACGGATACTCTCAAAATAATGACTCTCTTAAAGTTTATGATCTATCATTGGATCAGCTGATGAATCTTCAAATTTCTTCAGCAACAAAATCGATTGAATCTGTTACTGATATTCCTTCAAGTATAGTTATTATCTCCCGTCAAACCATACAAGAACAAGGATGGCAAACAATGGAGGAGGTATTAAGTAATGTTCCGGGAATGTACATGATTAACGATTACCTATGGTTTGGAACTGATAATTTTGGCGTTCGTGGATTCTTCTCAACCGGTTCTTTCAATACAATGGTAATATTAGTAAATGGCGTAAACCAGAAAGAGGATTGGTACAACTCCTTTCCACTAACCAAAATAAATGTGCCGGTTGAAGCGATTGACCGGATTGAAATTATTCGTGGTCCAATGTCCGTTATTTATGGTAACTCAGCCTTTTTGGGAGCTATAAATATTGTAACCGATCAGAATACGGGTGGAGGAGTAAAAGCGAGCATTGGCAATAATGGTAATTATAGAACAGTTGCTCGAGTAAATGGCGGAAATAGTAAGATTCAGTATACTTTTAATGCGGCGATTTATGGTTCGAATGGAATAAATAGACCATATTCTGATATGACCGATTCATTTCCTTCAAAGTCCAAAGTTCCGTCTGATTTATCATCAAAAGGTCAGTTAACTGATAATCGAAAATATTTCGATTTCTCTTTAAAAACTGATGATTTTCGTTTTAACTATTCTCAAACTAATACAAGGAGAGGTGTTATTGACTTTTACCCAGGATATAACGATGGCCATTTAGCCGAAATACAATCATCCAATGCCTTGGTTGGGTATAGCAAAGTTTTATCAAATAGTTTAGCTTTTAATCTTGATATTGGTTATTATTCATATAGGAATCGATTGGGTTATAAGCATAACTCTGATACAACAGCCTATACATTCAATGATATTTATTCTGATGCTGCAGATGCTGAGCTGAATATCAACTTAAAACCTACTAAAAGATTAGATATTTCTTTTGGTTCTTATTTTCAAATGGTTTTACGCGATAAACTTGTTGTTGATGCTCCGAACCTCAGTGAAGGTTATGTAAATCTTGATGCTGGTCTATCACGCGATAATAAAAAGTATACATGGGCTGCTTTTACACAAGCAAGTTATTCATTTAGCCAAAAATCTACAATATTAGGAGGATTGCGAGTTGAGCAAACACCTTCATATACTATAGACTATGCAGTTCGTTTTGATCCTTTGGGTGCATACGATTATTTAGCTACAAATGGAACCTACAAGTACGGAAAGCCATATCTAATTCCACGAGCAGCATTTTTGTATCATATTACAGAGAATCATCATCTTAAATTGATGTATGGTAAAGCCATTAAACAGGCCTCGATGGGTGAGAATATGGATATTGTAAGAGATCCTATTAAACCTCAGCTCAAACCCTCTAGTATGCAAACGCTTGAATTGAATTATATAGGAAGAGTTGCAGACAAAGCGATTATCAATT
This sequence comes from Bacteroidales bacterium, assembly GCA_025361485.1. Lineage (GTDB taxonomy): Bacteria > Bacteroidota > Bacteroidia > Bacteroidales > Tenuifilaceae > UBA8529. The sequence continues at coordinate 35,316 of JANYLA010000076.1, read as the reverse complement.
TTAGCATTTTTAATAATAATGTTGTTAATCTTATTTCGAGGACGAATCAACTAGAGAATGGGGTGATGAAACTATTTAATACCAATTCAGGAAAGTTGAGAACGATTGGTACTGAATTTAGCGCTGATTTAAAGGTTACTCAAAGCCTAGGTGCCTCAGTTAGCTTTGTTTATCAATACTCAAAGAATATGCAGAAAGGGTACGAGCACATTGAACTTGAATATGCTCCGAAAATACTCGCATACTCTACTCTATCTTATCAGTTTTACAAGAATTCAACAATTGCCCTTTCGGGATATTACGTTGGTTCGATGGAAGCTTACTGGCGGCCTGATAAGCGAGATCTTCTTGATCCAACTGATCTTCGCAATGAGATTCAGCTGATAGCTGATGGCAATAGAATAGGAGAGCGAGCTCCTGCTTATTTTTTAGCTAATTTGAATATTAGAGTAAATGATATTTTCAGAAAGAATTTATATTGCACATTTCATATTCACAACCTCTTAAATACTGATGTTAAGTATCCTACAACCCGCAGTAACGATGAGTTTGAGAAAGGAACATTCGGTTATAGCCGATATTATATTGTTGGTGTTGGTGTAAATTTTGACTCCTTGTTTGAAAAATAGAGTAGACAATTAGATATAGTGGTTATAGTATTTTATTATTTAATTCTCACGTCTATTATCTTGTATCTGATGTCTAGTGTCTCTGACCTCTAATAGACTTACCTTTTAGCCCTTTTAATCGCCCTATAGAAAACCTCCTGAATGTTTGTTCGAATATTCAATTCTGCTAAACGGTTATTGGATGCGTCGGGGTATACTCTATTTGAAAGAAAAATATAAACCAAACCATTCTCAGGATCAGCCCAAACCATTGTACCAGTAAAACCTGAATGACCAAAGCTTAAAGATGATGCTGATGCACAAGCAGGCGAGGGCTTCCCTTCTTTTGTTTCAGGTTTATCGAAACCTAATGCTCGTCTATTTCCATTATTATTTTTAGGCGTTGATGTAAACAAATCTACCGTTTGAGTTGAGAAAAACCTCTCGCTTCCATAAGTACCTTTCTGAAGGTACATTTGCATTAGTTTCGCTAAATCGTTGGCAGTTGTGAATATACCCGCATGACCTGCAATCCCGCCCATCATTGCAGCACCTGGATCATGAACATAACCTTTTATAAGCTGTTTTCGGAATATTAAATCATCTTCGGTTGGAACAATTCTGTTTGAATCAAACTTTCTCAAAGGTTGATAAGATGTGCTATTCATTCCTAGCCGTTGATAGAATTTTTGATCAACATAACAATCAAGCCCTTTACCAGTAATGTTTTCAACGACTCGTTGAAGGTACAGGAAGCCCAAATCACTGTATTTGTACTTCCCGATATCTTTCAATTCAGTGATATTAATTCTCTTAAAGATTGTATCTTTAATTCCTTCGCGAGCGAACATATTCTCAGCAACCTGAAGCGGAAAATCAAATGAGTATTTAGTGCTGTAGTATAATGGATTCGGTGTAGAATATTTGCTGATGTAGACATTATCAATTGCTTTATAAGGATAATCGGCGCTAAACGTGCTGCTCGTTGCAGGTATTCCGGTTTGTAAGGTTGATATCGTTGCAATATAGAATGGTATCCATGGCTGTAATCCCGATTGGTGCAAAAGAAGATCCTTGATAACTAAACTTTTCTTATTACTGCTATTTGGTAGAGCAATATAACTGTTTAGTGTTTTTTGTAGATCGATGCTATCCCTATCAAAAAGGTGCATGATTGAAGGTAATGTGGCTGCAACCTTAGTAACTGATGCTATATCGTAAATTGATTTGTAGGTAACCGGAACTTCGTTGCTGTAGGTAAATGACCCGAAGGATTTGTTGTAGAAAACAACGCCATCCTTGGCGGCTAATATCTGCATTCCAGGGGTAATTTGCTTTGCAATTGCATCTAGTGCAATGGAATCTACGCCTGTTAAATCAATCGTACTTATACCTAGCTCTTCAGGAATTGAATACTTTAAGCGAATCCTTTCATTGTTAATATATCCACTTCCAATGGGAATAGAATTTGTTGCTGTAACCGGCAATTTGCCTTTTACTCCAATTCCTCCAAAAATCATTTGAGCAGATAGGCTTTGGCATATGCTTGAATTATCGAACGAGATAATCAATCCTCCTAACGATTTTATATTCATTAAACGGCTGATACTATATGGATTTCCGAAGATATCTACAATGACCTTTTTACGAAATGATAAATCGAAAATAAAATTTGATAATTGTGAAGAAATACCATAGTTTTTTGATGCTCTTGTTTCAATAGCATGGCAACCAATTATTACTAAATTATATGGCTCTAATGATATAAGTAGCGAATCAAAGGCTTCTAAGGATGATTCAGCGTTAATGCTAAATGGAGTAATTGAAGTGTACATCTCAAGTTGATCGAGGAATTTTTGACCTTTACCTTTTCCAACCTCTAAATAGGCAATCTTTAGCGTATCAAGTCTTTTCAATGGAAGTATATCATCTCCTTTTATCAAAGTTATTCCCTGCTCTATAACCCGACGTTTAAGGAGTTCAGATGTTGTAGTATTTAAGTCAGAAACTAAACTATTAAGTTCAATGGGCTTGTATACTGAGAGTCCAACAGAATACTTTGCTTCAAGAACTTTTTGGCATTTTCGGTTTACTTCTTCAATTGGCATGTTTCCGCTCGCAACTTGTTGCTCAATATAATCGATCGACTCCTTTACCTTTTCGGGACAGACCAAAAAATCATTTCCGGCATTATAGGCCAGATAATTCAGCTCTGCAGGTTTATGAAAGTCGGCAACCCCTTTCATGTTTAGCGCATCGGTAAAAATTAACCCCTTAAACCCAAGGCTATCGATAAGAATTTTCTTTATAATTCTTGTAGATATACTTGATGCCAATGAGGTGTCCTTCTCAAATGCAGGAACGCACAAATGCGCAACCATCATGCCTTTAACACCTCCATTGATTAGATTGCTAAAGGGATATAATTCAAGGCTATCCAAACGTTCTACGCTGTGCATTACTTTTGGTAGAGCTAAATGTGAATCGGCATCAGTATCGCCGTGACCCGGGAAGTGCTTGGCACAAGCAATAATACCATTGTCCTGCAAGCCTTTCATATACTCTAAACCAAAACTTGAAACCATCTTTTTATTCTCACCAAATGAGCGAGAGCCAATGACTGGATTTAGCGGGTTATTGTTAATATCCACTACCGGACCGTAGTTGATATGGATGCCCATTCGTTTAAAATGCTTAGCCATATCTGAAGCAACCTGATAAACGAGATTTGAATCGGCTCCTGCACCGAGCATCATCTGCCGAGGATATGAGAATGTACTATCCAACCGCATTCCTAAGCCCCATTCTCCATCAATTGAAATGATAATTGGAATCTTAGATAACGACTGATAATAGTTAGTGAGCTTAGCCTGACGAATCGGTCCTCCCTGAAAAAAGATAAGACCACCTATTTTCTCATTTTGTACTAGTGACGATATATCATCGATATGCTTTTGGTCTTTATTAGAGTATGCCGATACCATAAACGATTGGGCAATTTTCTCGCGAATAGTCAACGATTTCATTAATGAATCAACCCATATGCTTTGCTTAATAGTATCAATTTTTAAGGAAGTAGATAATTGATTGTTTGACGATGCTACTTGATTTAAAGCAAAAGTCATAATAAAAAATAAAGTAAAAAGCGGATTAACTTTCATGAGTAAATGGGTGTTTAATAACTCTAATAAAGGACAAACAAATATAGCTTTTGGATTTGAATATTTCTTTTTGAAAAAAGGAGTAAACTAAAATTGCTTTACATTGTCAAAATGTAGAAATTTATCCTTTAAATAATTATTAAATTAAATCATCATAAAATGAAAAGATTACTAACATTATTTGTTGTATTATTTGCATTTGTAGGTGCTGCTATTAGTCAGGAAACAAGACTTTTACGTTTTCCTACAGTAAATGAAAATCAGGTTGTATTCTCCTATGCTGGCGATTTATACACTGTATCTATAGCTGGAGGTATTGCCCGTAAATTGACAAATAATGTTGGTTACGAGGTATTCCCTCATTTCTCACCCGATGGCCGTAAAATAGCTTTTACCGGTCAATACGACGGAAATACTGAAGTTTTTACAATTCCTTCACAAGGCGGAGTCCCACAACGATTAACACATACAGCCACTTTAGGTCGTGATGACATCTCGGATCGAATGGGACCCAACAATATTGTAATGGGTTGGACTCCAGATGGTAAATCTATTTTATACCGATCACGTAAGCAAACCTATGATGATTTTGTTGGTCAGCTATTCAAAGTAGCTGAAACAGGGGGATTATCAGAAGAACTTCCTTTATCCACTGGAGGTTTTTGCTCATACTCAGCCGATGGTAAAAAGTTAGCATTCAATAGGGTTTTCCGCGAGTTTCGAACTTGGAAATACTATAAAGGAGGGATGGCCGATGATATCAGAATTTTTGATTTTGATACAAAAGAGGTAAAAACAATAACCAATACTGTTTCGCAGGAAATTATTCCGATGTGGATAGGCGATGAAATCTATTTCCTTTCCGATAGAGATAGAACAATGAATCTATTCGTTTATAATGTAAAAACTGCCGAAATCCAAAAGGTTACAAATTTTACCGAGTACGATATTAAGTTCCCAACCAATAGCAGATCAACCATTGTTTTTGAAAATGGTGGGAGCATCTACAAGTTTGATGTTAAGACAAAATCCTCTGAAAAAATACCGATTACAGTTATTGATGATTTCGGTTACTCTCGGTCAGCGTTAAAAGATGCTAGCGAAAATATTTTTGAAGGAGATATATCGCCGAATGGCGAACGGGTTGTTTTTTCCGCTCGTGGCGATATTTTTACGGTTCCTTTTGAAAAGGGAATTACCCGTAATTTAACACAGAGTTCAGATGCTCACGATCGCTCAGCAGCTTGGTCGCCCGATGGTCGTTATATTGCTTATTTATCCGATAAATCAGGCGAATACGAAATCTATATTCAAGCACAGGATGGTTCGTCTGATGCGGTTAAAATAACAGATGGCGCTGATACTTATAAATTTGGTATTGTATGGTCACCTGATAGCAAAAAGATACTTTTCAATGATCGTAAGTGCCGTTTGCAGTATGTCGATATCGATACTAAAAAGCTAACGCTTGTTGATAAAAGTGAATATGGTCGGATTTATAGCTTTGCTTGGTCGCCCGATAGTAAATGGGTAACATACACTCTACAGGATGATAATCGATTTGGTGTTATTTATGCTTTTAATATTGAGAAGGCTACTAAACAACCAATCACTGATAATTGGTACGACTCGTCACAACCAGTATTTTCAAACGATGGAAAGTATTTGCTCTTCGCATCCGATAGAGATTTTAACCCAATCTATAGCAATACTGAATGGAATCATGCTTATCAGGCAATGAGTAAAATTTATATGGTACTTTTATCCAAAGATACTCCATCTCCATTCTCGTTGGTAAATAACGAGGTAACCATTTCTCAACCCGAAACTTCAACAGCAACTGATGCTAAGAAGGATAAGGTAAAGAAAGATGAACCTAAAAAAGACGAAAAATCAGCTTTGACTGTAAAAATTGATTTTGATAATATTTCATCGAGGGTTATTGCGTTACCAATCGACGTTGCTTATTATGGAAATATTAGTTGTATTGATGATAAGGTATACTACAATCAGTACAAACCTGAAAGCGAAGGGACTGTTCGAATGTACGACTTGAAGAAGAAGGCCGAGACTGAACTTGGCGAATCAATTGGATTTACAATTTCATCGAATGGTAAAAAAATGCTTGTTAATAAAAATAAAAGTTACTATGTAATTGACTTACCATCATCAAAAATAGCTTTAGAAAAGCCAATGGATTTGAGTTCGATGAAGGTAATGGTGGATTATAGCCAAGAGTGGAAACAGATTTTTGACGAGAGCTGGAGGCAGATGAGGGATTTCTTCTATGTTGAGAATATGCATGGCGTTAACTGGAAAGCAATGCACGATAAGTATGCTGCATTATTACCATACGTTAATCATCGTGCCGATTTAACCTATTTAATCGGAGAAATGATTGGCGAACTTAGCGTTGGTCATGCCTACGCGGTATTAAGCCTGAACCCGATAGAATTAAATTAGGTTTACTTGGAGCCAAAATCAGCAAGCATTCTAGCGGATACTTTCAAATCGATCAAATACTTGATGGTACATCATGGAATACCGAAATTCGTTCACCTTTACAGGAGGTTGGAATTAACGTGGTTAAAGGGAACTTTATTCTTGCTGTTGATGGAAAAGATTTAAAAAATGTCAACGATATATTCAGAACTCTAATCGGTAAAGCAGGAAAAACCGTTGAACTGGTTGTGAATAGCAAGCCCGAGCTTACTGGTAGCCGTAAAGTGCTTGTAACTCCAATCTCAAGCGAATCGAGTTTATACTATTACGATTGGGTTCAGGGAAATATAAAAAAGGTTAGTGAAGCTACAAATGGCGAAGTTGGGTATATTCATATTCCTGATATGGGAGTTGAAGGTTTAAACGAGTTTGTTAAATATTTCTATCCTCAAATAAACAAAAAGGGGTTAATTATTGACGACAGAGGCAATGGTGGGGGAAACGTATCACCAATGATTCTTGAACGTTTAAGCAGAGTAGTTTACCGTCAAACTATGGCAAGAGGAATCGATCATGCTTCTACTATACCTGCTCAAACCCATTATGGACCAAAGGTTCTTTTGCTTAATCAGTATTCTGCTTCTGATGGCGATTTGTTCCCATACGGATTCAAGAGGCTAGGTTTAGGCACTGTAATCGGTGTTCGTTCATGGGGTGGCGTAGTTGGTATCTCCGGTTCTTTGCCATTTGTTGATGGTGGAGAACTTCGTAAGCCCGAATTTGCAAGTTTTAGCAGCGATACAAGCGATTGGATTATCGAAGGTCATGGTGTTGACCCCGATATTATTGTCGATAACGATCCTTACAAAGAGTACATGGGCATTGACGATCAGCTGACTAAAGCCATTGAGGTTATTAAGGAACAGATGAAGAACTATAAGGAACTTCCTAAAATACCTGTTAGTCCTGATAAATCGAAGTAGATTCATATTAATAGAATTTATTAGGCTGCTCATTCTAAGCAGCCTAATTTTTTTAGAACAAATGGCTTAATTATTGGTTTAGTTTGGAATAAATAATAGCGGTAGAAGTTCTATTTAATCTAACTTTGCACAAATAATTAATAAAAGTCTTAAATAATGAAGAAATTATATTTTTTGCTAATTGCATTCTCCTTTGCAATCAATGGATTTACTCAAAAAACGGTTACAATAAAAATCCTCGAAACGAGCGATGTTCACGGATCAATCTTTCCTTTCGACTACATAAATAATAAACCTGCTGAAGCAAGTTTGGCTCAAGTATTAACCTATGTAAAGCAGGAGAGAGCAAAAACCGATCAGCAAGTTCTGCTATTCGATAATGGCGATATACTCCAAGGTCAACCTACTGTGTACTACTCAAATTTTATTGATTCGCTTAACAAGAATATCATTTCACAGGTTTTTAATTTCATGGGTTATAATGCTGCAAGTGTTGGCAATCACGATATCGAGACTGGACCAAAAGTTTACAATAAAGTACGTAAGGAGTTAAATTTTCCGTGGCTTGCAGCCAATGCGGTTAATGAGTCAGATGGGAAACCATACTTTGTACCTTATACCACATTTAAGAAAGATGGGGTTAAAATAGTAGTGCTTGGTCTTACAACTCCTGGTATTCCTCATTGGCTTCCAAAAAACCTTTGGCCAAACATACGATTCGAAAGCATGATAACTACCGCTAAGTATTGGATTGATAAGATTAAACAGAAGGAAAATCCGGATATCATAATTGGTCTTTTTCACTCTGGACATGATGCAAAATATGGCGATCAAAACCCCGAAGATCTTATGAATGAAAATGCCTCGCTTACGATTGCGCAGCAAGTTCCTGGTTTTGATGTAATTCTTATTGGACATGATCACGATCAGTTTAACCAAAAGGTTGTTAATACCAAAGGCGATTCGGTTTTAGTTCTTGACCCCTTTGCTGGAGCAAAATTTATTTCGCAAGCTACAGTAAAGCTACAACTTAATAAAAAAGGAAAAGTAATTAGTAAATCTATAACTGGTAAATTAATAGATACCAAAGCATATTCTCCTGATTCTGCCTTTATGGTGAAGTTTGGTAATTACTCTAAGAATGTTGAGAACTTTGTAAATCGAAAAATCGCTGATTTTACTGAATCTACCACAACTAAGGATTCTTACTTTGGTCCTTCTTCATTTATCGATTTTATACATACAGCTCAGCTGAATATCAGTAAAGCCGACATTTCCTTCGCAGCACCACTATCCTTTAGCACATACATTGCAAAAGGACTTGTATATGTTCGCGATATGTTTAAACTTTATAAGTTCGAGAATTTCCTATATGTTATGACTCTAACTGGTGCTGAGATTGACAGCTATCTTGAATACTCCTATGGACGTTGGTACAACACAATGAAAAGTAGCGACGATCATCTTATTAAATTTAAGCTGAATGCCGATCAAACTCTTGAAACCAAAAAAGATGGAAAGGTTCAGCTCGATAATAACTACTATAATTACGATTCAGCAGCTGGAATTGTATACACAGTAGATGTCTCTAAGCCTGATGGCGATAAAGTAACAATCCTTTCAATGGCCGATGGTTCACCATTTGATCTGAAAAAAACATATAAAATTGCAACGAGTTCATATCGTGGTAATGGTGGCGGAGGTCACTTAGTTAAAGGGTGTGGAATTCCTTCGGAAAAGTTAAATTCTCGGCTTGTATTTTCAACCGATAAGGATATTCGTTTTTACCTGATGAAATGGATTGAGGAGAAGAAAATTATTACTCCAAAATCACTAAACTTGTGGAATGTTATTCCTGCTGATTGGGTAAAGGTTGCCGCTGAACGTGATAAAGAATTGATGTTTGGGAAGAAAGAATAGACTTCTAGACATCAGACTCAGAATGCATTTAGATGATATTTTAACTGCAATTTAGAATGGATTTATTAGAATACGCAAAGCAGTTTGATTCAGGGAAGCGACTTCCTTTGGTTGAGGAGTTTTATACCCTTCAGGGAGAGGGCTATCATACCGGTCGAGCAGCGTACTTTATTCGCATTGGTGGATGCGATGTGGGCTGTGCTTGGTGCGATTCAAAACTATCTTGGAATCCTGAAGTATTTCCACCTGTTTCTGTTGATGAAATTGTTGCACATGCCGAAGGTTATCCTGGAAGGGCTATCGTTGTTACAGGAGGAGAGCCGAGTCTTTATCCTTTAGATTATCTGTGCTCATCCTTTAAAAGCAAAGGTTTTCAGACATTTATTGAAACATCTGGAGCATACGATCTGTCAGGACAATGGGATTGGATTTGCTTATCGCCAAAGCAACAGCAACCACCTGTAAATGGGATTCATTTAAAGGCCGATGAGCTGAAGGTGATAATATCTGAGCCTAACGATGTTCAATGGGCCGAGGAGAATGCGAGGCTTGTTAAATCGAGTTGTCAGCTTTACCTTCAACCCGAATGGAGTAAGTTCAGCTCAATTATCCCTTGGTTGGTCGATTATGCAATGAATAACCCCAAATGGAAAATATCCTTACAATCGCATAAGTTTATGCATATTCCATAGCCCTAAACAATGAAAAAACTTGCTTTATCAATATTCGTTATCTTTTTTATTGTGCAGCAGGTTGATGCCCAAAACGGTAAGCTTTCGGTTACCAACAAAAGGGCGGTAGAGCTCTACAATAAGGCGGCAGAATCGTACGAGAGGTATGATTTTGAATCTGCAGTAAAATCTTTACTCGAGAGCGTAGATAAAGAGCCTAAATTTATCGAGGCGTATCTTATGCTTTCGCAGGTTTTTCAGGAAATGCGTTTAGTCGATAATGCAATTGATGCTGCAAATAAAGCAGTGGCAATTAATCCTGATTTCTATCCCAGTATCTATTTTAATCTTGGAAATTTTCATTTGTTTAAAGGCGATTATCAAAACGCTATAAATAATTTTGATAGATTTTTAAGTTATAAAAGCATTCGAGTTCAAACTAAAAAATTAGCTGAGAAACGAAAATCTTGCTGCGAATTTGCTATTGAAGCGATAAAGAATCCTGTTCCATTTAACCCAATCAATATAGGTAAAGGGGTAAATACTAAACTCGATGAGTATTGGCCAAGCCTTTCAGCTGATGAGAACACATTGGTTATAACATCAAATATTCCTAGAGATTCATTATTGGAACAGGTTCGATACAATCGGCAGGAGGATTTTTTCATCAGCCATCGAAGTTCTGATGGGATATGGGAGAAAACAAAATCGATGGGCAAACCGATAAATACTCCGTATAATGAGGGTGCACAATCAATTACTGCCGATGGAAAAAAGATGTACTATACGGTTTGTCGAGGAGTATGCAATATTTTTAGCTCATCTTTAACCTCCGATGGTACTTGGAGCTCACCTGTTCGTGTTCCCAATATTAACAGCAGTAAGTTTTCCAATAAGCAACCCTCAATATCACCCGATGGTAGGACATTGTATTTTGTGAGTAACCGCCCTGGAGGTTCTGGAGACTATGATATTTGGAAGTCGAATTTAAGGGAAGATGAGACTTGGTCGGCTCCCGAAAATCTTGGAGATACTATAAATACTGAGGGCAATGAGCAATCGCCATTTATCCATTTCGATAATCAAACCCTTTATTTTGCCTCCGATGGACATATCGGGATGGGAGGACATGATTTGTATTTCTCCAAGTTAAATGAGGCTGGAAAGTGGTCTATCCCAAAGAATTTGGGTTATCCTATAAATACGTATCGCGATGAGGATGGACTTATTGTTAACGCTAAAGGTACTGCTGCATACTACTCTTCTGATAGAATTCCTGAGAATGGTCGTGATATCTACACTTTCAATCTTTACCCTGATATTAGGCCTATCCCATCATCATACCTCACAGGGACGATTAAGGATGCTGTTACTGGCTTTCCGGTTAAAGCAAGTTTTAATCTAATAGAGCTGGCCAATAAGCATGAAATAATGAAGTCAACCTCATCTGACGGTTCTTATCTTGTTTGTATCCCAACTGAAAAAAGCTATGCTTTTTATGCCTCAGCAACTGGATACCTTTTTTACTCCGATCACTTCGATATGAAAGGGGAACACTCAATCGATAAGCCATTTAAAAAGGATATTCTGCTTGATCCCATAAAGGTTAATCAAACCATGGTGATGCGAAATATCTTTTTCGACACCGACTCTTCTGCACTTAAACCGGAGTCAATCGTTGAGTTGAACCGACTAGTCGATTTCCTTGCGGTTAATAAAACATTGCGCATTGAAATTGGTGGACATACCGATAATCAAGGAATTGACAGCTATAATCAATCTCTTTCAGAGAAAAGAGCAAAATCCGTAGTCGATTACTTAACCTCCCATCAAATTGAAACTGAGCGATTGAAGTGGTTTGGATACGGAAAATTAAAACCTGTTGCAGATAACAAAACAGAAGAGGGTAGAACACAGAATAGGCGCACAGAAGTGAAAATAACGGGTATGTAACTAGCTAAAGTGCTGTTTGACAATATATTTTTTTCAGATTGTATTCAACATTTGTAATCACGATCATTTATGGTATCGAGTCGCGTTAACCTCACCAATGAATTTGAACTATCACGAATTGTCCATGGACATTGGAGATTATCGGGTTGGAATTTTTCAAATCAAGAGCTATTGAAGTTACTCCAACAAGAAATTGAATTGGGAGTTACATCCTTTGATCATGCCGATATTTATGGCAATTACACGTGCGAGCAACTTTTTGGTGATGCTTTGAATATTAAACCCTCTTTACGAAACGATATTCAGTTAATCACTAAATGTGGGATAAAGTTGATTTCAAATAGGTACCCACAAAGAACCATAAAGCATTACGATTATAGTTCCGATCACATTATCTCATCAGTAGATAATTCTTTAAAAAACTTTAGAACCGATTATATTGATTTGCTATTACTTCATAGACCTGCTCCTTTCTTTAACCCTGAGGAGGTAGCTAAAGCATTTAAAACCTTAAAGAGAAATGGCAAGGTTTTAAATTTTGGTGTATCGAATTTTAGCTCGATGCAATTTGAAATGCTTAACTCTTACATCGATGAAAAGTTAATAACCAATCAGGTTGAAATTTCACCATATTGTTTGGATCAGTTTGAGAATGGGAATATCGATTTTTTTCTGAAAGAGAGAATTAAGCCAATGGCGTGGTCTCCGCTTGCTGGTGGTAAATTAATTAATCCGCATGACGAAAAGGGGCAACGAATTTTTAAAGCCCTATCTGAAGTTGCTTCTGAACTGGACACTGATTCAATTGACGAAGTAATATATAGTTGGATTTTAAATCATCCGTGTTCAATTATTCCTGTTGTTGGAACTAGCAGAATTGATAGAATTAAGCACGCAGTGCTCGCTTTAAATCGAAATATGAACTTAGAACAATGGTATAAAATATATAATGCATCAACAGGGCAAGAACTGCCATAGTCGATGTAATCGAGCATTAAAATCAAGAAAAATATTGAATTTATGTTTTCAAATGCCCTTAAAAAAGAACTATTTGGTTTAATGCCCGATGGCAGGTCTGTTTATCTTTACACCCTATTTAACTCCAATGATGTTAAGGTGCAGATAACCAATTATGGTGCAAAATTGGTATCAATATTCGTTCCTGATCGAAACGGCAACTCTGAGAATGTCGTGCTAGGATATTATTTTTTTGAGCACTATCTAAAAGGTCATTCGTACTTGGGCGCTATAATTGGTAGGGTTGCCAATCGAATTGGAAAAGGTCAGTTTGAACTAAATGGACAACACTATCAATTACCTAAAAATAATGGTGAAAATCATCTTCATGGAGGTGATATTGGATTCGATTCCTTGCTTTGGGATATTATTGAAAACGAAGAGGATGGGGAGAATCCATCTGTTTCTTTTCAATTGATAAGCCCCGATGGAGATCAGGGTTATCCTGGAAAACTTGTTGTAAAAGTGAAATATTCTTTGCTTAATGATAATTCAGTAAAGATAGAATTTACAGCCAAAACCGATAAGCCAACCATAGTCAATCTAACCAATCATGCCTACTTCAATCTGAATCCCGTATACTGCGAGAGTATTTATAAGCATAGGGTTAAGTTTTGTGCTAGCAATTTTCTTGAAACTGATGCGAATTTAATACCAACTGGCAGAGCTATAAACGTTGAAGGAACGCCGCTTGATTTTAGGCAGTTCAAGGAAATAGGGTTAGAAATAGATAATCAGGTTGAACCTATTATCAATACTGCCGGCTACGATCAGTTCTTTGTTTGTGATAGTTATAAACCTAGTGAGTTAAATCTAATGGCCGAGGTAGAAGAGCCGATATCAGGTAGAGTATTACAGGTTTTATCAACATTACCTGGTATGCAGTTTTATACAAGTAATTTTTTGAATACTATTTTCCCTACAGGTTATGGCGAAATAAATGGAAAGCATTCATCCTTTTGCATTGAACCATCATATTTTATTGATGCACCAAACCATATAAATTTTCGGAGTATTAAGTTAAATGTCGATGAAATGTATAATGAAGCAATTGTGTATAAATTTTTAATTCGAGAGGAATAAAAGTATTTTATTATAGAGTATTAATCAGTATTCTAATTGAATAATTTTTACCGAGGATCTACCATTCCTTCAGCCTTAAATCAAGCACATCACCTTGTATTGTATAGCAAGATTCGTCGCAAGAACTTTCATCAAGTTTTTTACTGAGTTTTTTTCCATCCACAATGAATATTACTCTTCCTTTATGAGTGTATTTTGCGACAGCTGAATAGTAACCACCAAAATCGACTAAATTTGAATAATAAGGCAAAGAGTAAATAGTGTCCTCTGCAATAATTACTCCATTGTCTATTTTACCATGATAAAAAGTAATTGGAATAAACCAATTTTCATTATCTAAAGTAACTTTAAATTCAATACTATATTTATTATTTAAATCATTAAAGCATTTGTCACAATCAACCGAAAGTCTAAGATTTTCACAAGAATAGGGTGTGAGAAGTATGAGTAACGTGAAAAGCAGAATGATTCCTTTTTTCATTTTAATCAAGCCAATTAATTCTTTTTTTTACAAATCGATTACCTGTAGGGATCGAAAATAGAAGCTGGAGATTAAACCTATTTGATCCCGAAATCTGCTTTCTATAATTAGCAAATTCCCATTTTCCTATTATGGTGAAAACTTTTCTTTGGTAAAATAAGCCAAGGCTTGGAACCAAAGTCCATTTAATGCCTGAACCTTTCTCTAATCCTCTATAATAATTCCAAGTAAACTCATTGCTAATTCCAGGCACAAAGCCAATATTGCTTCTTATATCGCTTCGTTTTAAAACAAGAAGATGCTGAAGTGACAAGTAAATCGAATATCTTTTTTCCCAAAACTGATAGAATGAATAATTTTTATACTCTAAAACCCGATTTGAGTAGGGCCGGTATTTATATCCAATGTTAATTAGAGTGTGGGAGACAGGTTCATAAATGCCTCCACCAAAATCTAGCATAAAGTCATTTTGACTGGTTGAGAATCCAGAATAAATATTAATATCGCTAATATTTGGTTTAAGCCTACTTTTTAATCCTTTACTTTCAATAAATGATTTGATTTCGGTGCATCCGACTTCTCTTGCAAGCTGATAGTAACTTTTATTTAATTGTGAGTTATTGGTAATGGTCCCCAATTCAATAAGGTATTTAAAAGCATCAATCGAATTGTTTTCAATGGCAATTGATAAAGCGTCAGAATTACTTTTGTTGAGAATATTTAGATCTGCTCCTGCATCGAATAATTTACGTATTAAAATTGTATCGTTGAATTGAGCGGCAATCATTATTGGAGTATTGCCATTATTATCGGTTTTATTTACATCTGCACCTGAACGTATAAGAATATCCAACACATTTTCTGCTCCAGAATAAACAGATGAAA
Organism: Bacteroidales bacterium; assembly: GCA_025361485.1. Lineage (GTDB taxonomy): Bacteria > Bacteroidota > Bacteroidia > Bacteroidales > Tenuifilaceae > UBA8529. Next base: position 20,112 of record JANYLA010000076.1, on the reverse strand, counting down.
TTATTGGAGTATTGCCATTTATATCGGATTCATTAATGCCTGCGCCATAGCTAACTAAAAGGTTGGTGATAAACGGAAAACCATTGCCTGCAGCATAGTGCAAAGGGGTTAGGCTTTGTCTGTTTTTTGCGTTTACAATTGCGTTATTTTGAAGTAAAAGTTCAGCAATGCTATCATTGTTGGCTCTTACAGCGGTGAAAATGGCATTGTTTCCATCGGGAAGTATGTAATTAACATTTGCACCATGCTCAATTAATACTTTTACAACAGAATAAGATCCTTCTTGTATTGCGTAGATTAGTGGAGAAACACCATCATGGGTTGTTTTATTTGGATTTGCTCCAAGGTTACATAGGATTTTAATTAAAGATGTGTCTTTTTGAAATGTGGCAAATAGCAATGGAGTGCAGTCAAGTTCATTCTCAAGGTTGATATCAGCGCCTGATTTAACTAGTAATTGCAATAGATTATAAGTAGTTGATATTGATGTATCTGGTGTAAAAATATTCTGATAGTCCTCATTGGCATAGTTTAGTAAATCGTATTTATAATAGCCTAAAGCATAAAATATTGGGGATATTCCATATTCATCTTTGATGTTTACCTCTGCGTTATTGTCGATTAGAATTTTTAATTGGTCAATTTTTCTACCAATTGTAGCCCATACTAATGCATTTTCGCCTCTTTGATTTCTAAAATTTACTTCAGCCCCCTTTTTTATTAATAGTTTAGTAATATTTGTATCATCATTCATGGATGCTACCATCAGGGGAGTTAAACCAAGCGTATCGCAATAATTTGGATTTGCCCCTTTTCTAAGGTAGTAAGAAGCATATTGAAGGTTTCCAGAATCGATGTATGAGATTAGATAATCATTAATATTCGCCTTCAATAAATTTTTTCTAGATTGAAACTCAATAATCTTTTTATAAATATCATCATTGTATGAATTATTTAATGATTTCACATTATTATCCTGCGAGTAACCGAAGTGGATAGAAAGGAATATAAAAAGAAGAAATATTGACCAGATTTGTAGTTTTAACATTCACTTTTTTTCTTGAAAGTCACAAAAAATATACCATTATACAACTTAATTAAAGAAATTACTCATTTCTGATTAGTCTATTAGACAATTCCTCTAAAGATATATCAATTTAAAAATTGTTAAGAGTTAAAGCTATAAACATTAATCCTTAAAATAAACCTTTTGTCAATTTATGTATCATAAAAAAAACATAATAATATTCACAAAAAATAATATTTATGAAAAAGTTACTAATTATTTCTATTTCAATCTTATTTCTTTCAATAGGTAGTAAGGTTAATTCGCAGGACGTAAAACCTGAAGGTTATATTTTTACTCCTTTGAAAGAGATAAAGCATACACCTGTTAAGAATCAAAGCAGCACTGGAACATGTTGGATTTTCTCAGGTATAGGATTCCTTGAGGCGGAAATGCTACGAGTCGGAAAACCTGAGGTTGATTTATCGGAAATGTATATTTCAAAAAATGCTTACAGCGATAAAGCTGACAAATATGTAAGAATGCAGGGCACAATTAACTACGCTGGTGGCGGTTCATTCTGGGATGTAATCGAAACGATAAAAAAATATGGCATTACACCCGAAGAAGCATTTAAAGGGTTAAACTATGGCGAAGATCATCATGTTCATGGCGAGTTGGACGATGCTTCAAAAGCATACTTAGATGCAATTATTAAAAATCCAAACAGAAAGCTATCTACTGCTTGGAAAAAAGGGTTTGAAGGAATTCTCGATGCTTATCTCGGTGAAAACCCAAAATCATTTTTATGCAATGGCAAGGATTATACACCAGCATCTTTTGCAGCATCACTAGGCCTTAATCTTGATGATTATGTTTATATCACTTCTTTTTCGCATCATCCATTTTACAATAAGTTTATCTTGGAGGTACCTGATAATTGGGCTGCTAAAGAGGCGTATAACCTTCCTATTGATGAATTTGGTCAAGTGTTCGATTATGCTGTTGATAACGGATATACCATAGCCTGGGCAAGCGACATAAGCGAAAAAGGATTCTCGTACAAGAATGGGGTTGCTGTTGTACCTGATGTTAATTTAACCGAAATGTCAGATTCTGATAAGGCAAAATGGACAGGACTTACCGATAAAGAAAAGGATGCACAACTTTTTACTTTTGATAAACCTGCTTTCGAGAAAACAATAACCCAAGAGTTAAGACAAGCCGGATTTGATAATTTTCAAACAACTGATGATCATGGAATGCTAATTGTTGGAACCGCTAAGGATCAAAATGGGAAGGTTTACTTTAAGATTAAGAATAGCTGGGGAACAGCTGGAAGTAAGTATAATGGCTATTTCTACGCATCAAAAGCATTTATTCTTTACAAAACCACTTCGATAATGGTAAATAAAAACGCGATTCCAAAAACGATTGCTGCAAAGTTAGGAATAAAATAGATAACTATCTGATTTAAAGAAAGAGGCTACTTGAGTGTAGCCTCTTTCATTTAATAAAATGGGATTTATTTCGATAAAAATACACAACAACTTCTTTTTTTCTTAACTTTACCAACATAGAATTGTTTCAAATTAAATCAACGATTTTATGCCAACAACTACTGGACTGTATATTAAAGGCACATCAAAAACACCGGAGGTCGATTTTACCAATGGCGTTATTCAAATATCTGGTCGATCAATACCAGAGGATGCTGTTTCATTCTATCAGCCTTTAATCCGATGGGTGAATGCTTATGTCGAAAACCCTGAAAAATTCACGAAAGTAAATTTTAAAATCGAATACATAAATAGCGGCTCAAACCGTTTTATTTATGCAATTTTAAAACTGCTCGATGATTGTTTTATTAGAGGAAATGAGGTAACTGTTACTTGGTACTATGAAGAGGATGACGATACAATAAAAGGGCTAGGAAAAGACTTTCAATCGTTACTTAAAGTTCCAATCAAACTTGTTGAACTAGTTTAAATAAGCCAATATTTTATTCACTTCTCAACCACCTTTCTATGCATAGATGCTTAATTTGCGGATATCTTTATAATCCCGAAGAGGGTGATCCAATGCATGATATCGAGCCAAACACTCCTTTCAAAGATTTGCCAGACTCTTGGTTATGTCCAGTTTGTAGCGTTACAAAGGATCATTTCGAAAAAAATCATATCTAATTCTTCATCATCCCTTTTATTTCTTCAACTTTATCCTTGGAACTTTTTAGATTTGGATCTAACTCAACTGCTTTAGTATATTCAGCTAAAGATTCTTTTAGCAAACCTTTTTTAAGTAATGCCTCGCCTAAACTATCATGTGCATTTGCTGACTTAGGAACAAGAGCAACCTGTTTTTTAAGTTTCTTGAATTGAAATAAAGACATTGAAGAATGTTGACGGTAAAACAGAAATCTCTGTTACAGATAATGGTATGGGAATATCAGAAGAGACTCTTGAAAAGGTTTTCATTCCATTCTTCACAACAAAAGAAAAAGGTAGCGGAATCGGTTTAAGCCTTTCACGACAGATAATTAGATTGCATGGTGGGACAATCGAAATCAAATCGAAGGTTGGAGAAGGAGTTGATATCATCATCAGAATCTAACTACTCATTGCTCTTCAAGTATTCATTCAATGGAATGGGAGAATGGGTTTGTGCCCATTTTCTGGTTACTTCATATTGTTTCTGCAATGAAGTGAAATCGAACATTAGAAATTCTTCTTCAAAATCGGGTACGTAAACAAATGTTCTTTCTGCAAGGTTTGGCGATTCCTCATTGAGCTCCTTAAGTCTCTTATAAAATCCTCGATTTGAAATGGCTTCTGGTGAAACTCCAAGTTTATCAAAGAATTTAAACTTATCAATCCCAAATTGTTCAAGCTCCAAATTTGTGTTTGGTATGGAATCCCTTTTTCGGCTAATAATAATCATCTTCTCAACCCCTATGCCGCGATACTTCTCAAATTGAATTAATGCTTCGTACGGAACATGATCGGCGGCAATACCTCCATCGTGATAGGGAACATCCGGAATAGTTTTTATATTTCGAATATTTACGGGTGGAAATGCAAATGGATATGATGCCGATGCCATCAAAACATCTACAATATTTAATGTTGAATCGCTTTCACTATTTATCTTACAATTACTCATCCTATAGGTTCTATCTTTAAACGGAAGAATCTTAAGGTTGACAATTGAAAACGCTGTTGGATAAGGCAAATCAGATAATTTGTGAAAGCCTAAAGAATCAGAAACTATTCGCGAAATCAAATTCCTTAAAGGTTTTGTATTTACAGGTAGTTTATCTCCATTTCTTATAAAAATATCGTCATTTGATAAACGACTAAGTATGCTGATATATTGATTCCAGGTAAATTTTTTGTTTAGAATAGCATTTAAAACAGCGGCATTCAATGCTCCAGAGCTTGCCCCCGATATAAAAACAACATCATTTAGCATTCCCAACTTTTGAAGATGCTCAAGCAAAGCTGCTTCCTGAGCAATTTTAGCGGCAGCTCCTGTGATGATAATCGCCGTTCCGTTTCGCTTCTGAAATACAGGTTCTCGAATATCTTTGTCTTTTGAACCTGTAAAAATCCATAAACAAATAAAAACGATAAAAAATGAAAAGAAAATCCGTCTGCTTTTTTTTCTTCTCTTTTTATCTGTAATAATGTCAATAATTTGCTTGAACATTGGATTTAAATATTCGTTTTCTCAACAATATAGAGAGGTCTATTGCGAACATTTGTATTAATTCGGCTAATATACTCCCCAATAATCCCAATCGAAAGTAGCTGAATTCCACCAATAAACATCGAGCTGATTATTAACGAAGTCCATCCCGTTATGGTTTGATGCAGAAAATAGTGAGCGTACAAAGCGTAAACAATAATCGCAAAGGCCATTAGGGATATGAAAAGACCAAGGTTGGTAACCAGCCTTAAAGGTGAGTTTGAGAATCCTGTAATTCCATCGAGAGCAAACTTTATCATTTTGCTAAGCGGATAACCCGTTTTGCCTGTTGTTCGGCTATTGCGCTCAAACTCAACAAATGTTTGCCTAAATCCAAGCCATGCTATCTGACCACGGAGAAACTTATTCTGCTCAGGCATCAGCTTTAGATAATCAACAATCTTCCGGTCAATTAATCTATAATCTCCAACATCCATCGGAATATCAACAGATGTGATACGCTTTAAGATTCTATAGAAAAGTTTAGCCGTTATTCGTTTAAAAAAAGACTCCCCTTTTCTTTTGGTCCGTTTGGCGTATACCACTTCAAAACCCTCTTGGAATTTACGGTACATTTCGGGAATTAGCTCAGGAGGATCCTGCAAATCACCATCGATGATCACTACCGCTTTTCCCTGACAATGATCCAAACCTGCAGTAACCGCAATTTGATGTCCAAAGTTTCGGCTAAAGCTGATAAATTTAACTTTACTATCGTGCTCGGAGAGCTCCATCAGCCTGAAAAGAGTTGCATCAATACTCCCATCGTTTACAAAAACGAGTTCATAATCGGGAGTTATTGCACTAACAGCTGCTTGTATCCTGCTATACAGCTGTTGAATAATCTCCTGCTCATTAAACACGGGTATAACTACTGATAGTTCAATCATTGCTTAGCTTTCCTTTAATTTTATAGAAAAAAATATTGTAGTAGCTGTTTATCACCTCAACAGAATAGTTTTTTGTGATATAGTCCTTCACCTCCTGCTGATGCGCTATAACCTTATCGTTAGGGTTAAGGATTTCCCATTGATAAGTGAAACGAATATCAACCCCTTTATCTCTCAAAATATTGATATAATAAAGATTATTTGCACCGTAGTCGTTTTGCAAAAGAGTATAGCCATTCAAATCATACTTGCCTTTAATCGCATCCTTCATGTAGTAATCGATACGATAAAGATCTTCCTCCCACGAAAAAACTTTGGGGCTAAAAGTTCTATTTGTTATCTCAACATAAGGATTAATGCACAGTATGAAAAGCAGTATATAAGGTAATGTATTGAATTTCAAAATATTAGAAAATATCTCGGATTCCTTTATAAAAGAGAATATCAGATGTATAAACATTGCAACAATAATGGCTAAAAAGGGATATAACGGAACTGTATACCATTCAAGCTGAGTTTGCCCCATTGAAATAATTAGAAAGAAAAATATGATTAAAGCGGTTAAGTACCAAGCCAATCTACGATACAATCCATTTTTATGAAAGAAACCCACTAATGCACCACATGGAACAAATAAATACCAGTAAATTAAGTGGTGATTGACTAACATCCTGTAGTAAAACCAAAAACCCTCGTTATGGTTCTCATTAACAGCAAAATATCTTTCAGTTATCTCATTACTCCAAACAGCCTTTAAGTATCCTGTATTATAGTATTCTCGAAGCAGATAGTATCCACTTACAAAGAAAAAAAATATCGCAATACCAAAATAAAACTCCTTACTCCTTAAAACTTCTAATGTTTTTTTACGAGCGATGGTATACCCAAATAGAACAGGAATAAGTAATAATCCTGCTATCCCTTTTGTCAGAACAGCAAGGGTAATTGCAATAATGGTGTAGTAAAGATATTTTCGCTTTCCCTTTTCGATATAGATAAAAAAGCAAAGCGAATAAAGTGTTGTAAAAAGGGTTAGTAATACGTCATAATCGCCAGTTCGTGCAGCGTGAACATTCATATACCCAATTGACGTTATTAGAACGATAACTGCAATAAAGCCAAACCAAAAATCTTTTAAATACCGAATTGAAAAGAAAAGAATAAGCATACATGTAAGGAATGCAGCAATTGCAGAGGGTAGTCGGACAGCCAGTTCACCATCTCCAAAAATCTTAATCGAAACAACCTGAAGCCAAATCATCAAAGGAGGCTTTGTGTTCCACATATCGGGTTGACCATCATAATGAGTAACGATGTAATCGCCATCCTTATTCATCTCGTATGCGTTTGTTGCAAGCCTTGACTCATCGTACAAACGAATTGGCAATGACTCCAAATGCCCAAATATGGGAAAATAGATAAGGATAAAAAGGACTAAATACTTAAAGAGATTTTTATAGTTCATTCCAAATAATTGATAGCTCACATTTTGCCTAAAAATAGCCAAACTTGCAAACAATTCAAAAAAAGGAATGAATCTTTCAACTTGAGGTCAATCAATATTTAGAAATAATTGAAAGGTTATATGTACCTAATAGAATTATAGAATCGAACGAGTGGTGTGATAATTGTATTAATTGAAGTCTAGGATAAATATTTTAAATCTTATAACTTACTTGGACTTAACAATAAACCATGGATTATGTAAATCCTCCTTGTTATAGGTGATTCGCTGTTTAGTATCAGCTGTTAATATTTGGCAACCAGCTCCTTCAACAACGGCCTGACCTGCTGCTGTATCCCACTCCATTGTTGGAGTAAATCGCGGATAAATATCGGCTGTTCCTTCAGCAATCATGCAAAGTTTTAATGATGAGCCTTGATATTTATGTTCAATGCCTCCATGTTTTTTCTCCAAATCAGCAATATACTCCTCTGTTTCGGCATTCATATGCGATCGGCTACTTAATACAACAAACTTATCGCGATTATGAGAAATAGGAAGTTTGCTAGCTGATTTTACTAATAGATCGAATCTATAGTTCGATTCTATTGTTGGCTCAACTGATCCGATTTTAAATGAACCATCGCCCTTAAGAGCAAAATATAGATCCTTTAACACAGGAACATACACTACTCCAATTATTGGAAAACCATTAACTATAAGTGCAATATTTACTGTAAACTCTCCATTACGTTTGATAAATTCTTTTGTTCCATCGAGAGGATCTACTAACCAAAAATACTCCCAACTTCTTCTCTCTTCGAACAGAATATCTCGACCCTCCTCACTTAAGGTTGGTATTCTTGTTTTTGTAAGAGAATTTAATATTTCGGTATGAGCTAACCTATCGGCTAGTGTTAATGGGGTTTTATCGGACTTTAAATTAACTTGAAATTCATCTGAATTATAAACATCTAAAATAAGTTTACCTGCTCTTACAGCAGCGTTAATTGCTGTAGTAAGCAAGTTTCTAAGTTCTGTCTGGTCAATCATCGAAGCTAATATTTCTAATTGGTCGCAAAATTAGATTTCTTTTTTAGAAAAAAGTACATTTATGATAATGTATAGCTTTTTTAAATTCATAAATTCTTATCAAATTAATAATTAGGTCAATAGGAATAATTTGAGATTTTTTAACAATTTAGTATATCAAAAAAAATAAAAATAGTCTTCCTTTTTTTCAATAGGAAAAATAAAGTACTAAGTTTACCTCATCTAAAAAATGATATCATGAATCAAATTGAACAGCTTCAACCAACTGAGATATGGAAGTATTTTCTTGAGATCTGCAAGATACCACGACCATCAAAGAAGGAGGAAAAGATTGCAAAGTATCTAATGGATTTTGCAAAAGAGCATAAACTTGAGGCCAATCAAGATGCTGCTGGTAGCGTTGTGATAAAGAAACCTGCAACAGCTGGTTTTGAAAAGCTTCAACCAGTTGTTCTCCAAAGCCATATTGATATGGTTTGTGAAAAGAACAGCGATACTTTACACGATTTTAATGTAGATCCAATTATCCCATATATCGATGGTGAATGGGTAAAAGCAAAGGGAACTACCTTAGGTGCAGATGATGGCATTGGTGTTGCGTCTCAATTAGCTATTCTAGCATCATCAAGCATAAAACATGGCCCCTTGGAATGTTTATTTACCGTTGATGAAGAAACAGGGTTAACCGGTGCGTTTGAAATGAAACCTGGTTTCTTTGACTCAAAAATTCTTCTTAACCTTGACTCAGAGGATGAAGGAGAACTTTTTATTGGTTGTGCAGGTGGCTTAGATACTTTGGCAACCTTTGCATATGAACAAGAAAAGGTTCCAACCGATTTTATTGCCTTTAAAATCACTGTCAAAGGTTTATCCGGCGGCCACTCCGGTGATGAAATTGACAAAGGATTGGGCAATTCAATCAAGATTCTTGCACGATTCCTTTGGAAAAGCACTAATAAATATGATTTAAGGCTCTCCTCATTTGATGGTGGCAATTTAAGAAACGCTATTCCCCGTGAGGCTTTTTCCGTTTTCACGGTACATTCAGAGGATAAAGATCTTCTACTAAAAGATTTTGAAGTTTTCAAAGCTGAAATTATCAATGAGATTAAGGATGTTGAGCCCGGAATCACAATTCTAATAGAGAACCATAGTACTCCTGAATTTGTAATTGATGAGCCAACCCATTTTGATTTACTTAATTCGCTTTACGCATGCCCTCATGGTGTAATATCGATGAGTAGGCAGCTTAAGGGTTTAGTTGAAACCTCAACAAACCTAGCATCGGTGAAGTTTATTCAGGATAATCAGATACTTGTAACGACTAGCCAACGCAGCGCCGTTGAATCGCTAAAACACGATATATCAAACATGGTGGAAAGTGTTTTCAGACTTGCTAACGCCAATGTTCAGCACTCCGAGGGCTATCCAGGTTGGGCACCAAATACTAATTCCGAAATTCTTACAATTACTCGTTCTGCTTACATAAAGTTATTTGGGAATGAGCCTATTGTAAGAGCTATTCATGCCGGCTTAGAGTGTGGCCTATTTCTTGAAAAATATCCATACCTCGATATGATATCATTCGGACCAACTATTAAAGGTGCTCACTCCCCTGATGAAAGGTTAAGTATCGCAACCACTCAAAAATATTGGGATTTGCTGCTTGAAGTATTGATTAAAATTCCTGAAATAAGATAAAAAAAAGCCGCTTTTTAGCGGCTTTTTTTTATCTTATTAATCTATTTTTATTTTGTCAATAGGTCAATAAGTTCTTAATTTTCAAGAAGTTTAAAAGGATAATAAAAATCTCAACCCTTAAATCGCATTATTAATCTCTTATTGGAGGTTTTCCTGATGCGAATCGAAGAAATCGTGGGTGCATAATTCTATCCACTGTTTTCATGAATTTCCAATTGTCTGTATCGATTCGATATCCAAAAAAGAACTCAAAATGCCCAGAGCTTAGTAAAAGTCTTGAGTCAAGATTTTTTATTGATGATGACTCTAGGTAAGTAGTTAATCCGCTATAGTATTTATCGCCATTTCGACCAATCGAGAATCTGAAAATAGTTCGTGGTGAGACTGTGTTATATACTTTTTCTGTTTCATTGATGGATGAGTATTGAGTAACTTTTTGAATTGAAACTCCTGGTAGAAAGGTGAAAGCAATAAAATTCTTTTTATAAATAGACCAGAGATTCGAGTAACCAAATGATACCCCAAAGTTAGAGAAAACAACACCTTTTAAATCGAACTGAAGATTCGTATTTTGCCTGATTGTATATGGTATAATAGAGGTGTCAGATACAACCCCATTAATTGAAAAGAAACCTCCAGCAACCCAGCTACCTCCGCTTCGGCGCATGGCCTGCGTAAATGAGTAAGCAGCATTCGAAGAATACCTATCGGGGCTAAAAACGTATGCAAACGATGCTGCTAAAGAAACCGTTTGAAGATTTGGTGCTTGCGGGAATGGGTCGTTTTTATTCCAGCTGTCAATGTAATCTTCAGGATTAGATACGTAGAATCCTTTATAGCTTTTAAGAGTAAGATCTACCATCAATCTTGGCATGGTATAGTGCGCCTCAAAATCAAATTTCTGTGTTTTCCCATACTTATTATTGAATTCATCGGTGGAGGGAAGAGTGAAACTTACTCCTAAACCCAACCATGAGTAGGAGAATCCAAAACCGATTAACGATTGAGGGTTCGGTTCAAATAGTAAATTTTCTGGTAAATCAGGATTTCGTATTTCAACCTGCGAAAAGGTTGGACCAATTTTGGTATAAAGATGAATATGCTTAGGGAAACTGATTATACGTAACGTATCATTTGAATGTGCAAAAGGGGAAATGCTGATGAATATAATCAAGATTAAACCTCGTAACATTCTCATTAGTAGTATTACTTTATAAAAAAATGATATACAAAAATAGTGATTTTTTTATTAGGTAAACTATTTACACTTTTGCGTGATTTTATTTTGAACCTGTAATTGATATCCAGGATTTACAGTTATTAAAGTGTAATTCACTAAAAATAAATAATATAATGAGAATCTATTTAAAGCTATTTCTACTCGCATTTACGTTGTCAACAGCCCTAAACGCTTTGGCGCAAGAGCAACCTAAGCCAAAGTTTGAGCTAAAACCTTACGGTTTTGTAGCTTATGAAGTATACATGGATACATACAAGTCCGTGGATTCAAGAGATGGTGAGTCATACTCATACCCATCATATCCAAAGTTTGATAAAATTAGTGGTAATGATGCCAATAAAAGAACCATGCTCGAAATGGCTGCTTTTACAGCCCGATTAGGACTAAAAATTACTGGACCAGACTTTTTTGGCGCCAAAACAAGCGGGCTTTTAGAGATGGATGCCATGGGAACAAAACAGGATTATGTTCAGCTATTTAGCCTTCGACATGCGATGTTCAAGCTGAACTGGGAGAAATCGGAACTTTTACTCGGACAAACTTGGCATCCAGTAATTGTAACTGAGATGATTCCGAATACAGTTTCGTTTGGAGCAGGAGCCCCTTTTCACGCTCTTAATCGGTCGGCACAGGTTCGGTTTACCTATAATTTCTCACCAATATTTAGGATTTTAGGTGCAGCATCAATTCATGGTAGTCATCGCTCTACTGGGCCATACGATGCCCAAAGATATTCGGGAAAACCTGATGTACACGTTCAGCTTTCTGTTGGTAATCGCAAAGAGTTTTTGGCTGGCTTTTCAGCTGGTTATAAATGGTTAACCCCAAGATTATATGTTGATAAGGATACCATTGGCACCACCGAGACCATTGGTTCATACGATTTGCATGCTTTTATTATGATTAAACCCGCTTCAACAAGTGTTAAACTAGAAGCTGTTTACGGACAGAACCTAACCTACTTATCAATGATTGGGGGCTATGGGAAGAAAACAGGTTCCGAAAACTTAACCGATGATTTCAGCTACACCAACCTAAAAACATTAAGCGTTTGGGGTGATATACAGCAGGATATTGATAAGTGGACGATTGGAATATTTGCAGGTTATCAAAAATTAATGGGTGCAGATGAAAATTACACCCCAATAAAAGCTGATAAAGCGGCTGGTATTGGTGATTATTTCCGCGACGATAATCTAAGTTATATTATTCGAGTTTCTCCAAGAGTTGTATACAAAGCTGATGCGCTGAGTATTGGATTAGAGTATGTGCTAACAAAAGCTGTTTACGGATCCGCATGGGATGCAAAGCACAATGTAACTGAAACGATGGATCCAGTAAGTAATAATCGTATTTTAGTTAGGGTGGGATACAGTTTTTAATAAGGAATATTTACTCTTTTACCTGTCCGGTTTTAAAACCCGACAGGTTTTTTTATTCAAATGAATACCTTTGTACACTCTATAAACTTAGCATGACCATTCGTTACATTATTGAAAAAATAAAGAGTAGAAGATATTTTAGGTATTTTCTATATGCTATAACCATTCTAATAATCACCTTCTTTCTGATTCGTAACACTATTGTTCAAATCATATTTGATAGCAAATGTGCCAGTATAAAAAATCAATATGGTTTATTGATTAATGCTGATAAGATTGGCTTTTTAGGAATTCGAACTCTTTATGCCGTGAATCTTACGGCGAAACCCATTGAGCGTGATACATTGTTTTGTATCAGAAGGGCAGAGGTAAGATTAGGTTTTACCGACTTATTCTTTTTAAAAGTAAATCCACTTGAAGTATGGCTTAATAACCCAAAAGTCAACTTTGTAGGTCAAAAGGATCACTCAAACTACTATTTTATACTTGATAATCATAAGGATAGGTTGCAGGCTCAAAACTCATCAATCAACGGGGCTAGTAGCCTTGGGAATCACCAAAACACGATTTTTAGATTTGTTAAATCCATTTTTGGTCTTACCACAGCCAAATACCACGTAAATCAATTCTTATTCAGCTATACCGATTCATCTTACACAGCGCAAATCTCGATTCCTAGGTTTGAGTCGAGTAGAAAGGGCTTTGATACTAAAATAGAGGTTTTTGAAAATGGTGATTCTTACTTTATTAACCTAAAAGGGCTTACCGATAAAAGTAATTCAACCCTTGCGCTTAACGCAATAATGAGTGGTGATAAAAAGCCACTCCCTTTGCTAGGCTATAAATTAGGGTTAAATGTTATGTTTGATACGTTAAATCTACGAATTACAGCCAAGAAGCTTCATCGCAACGATATTGAGATTAGCCTTACCTCCTCTGTCAAATCATTAGATTTGTTCAGTTCACGCCTTTCCGACCAAAATGTGAAAGTACGGCAAGGTGGGTTTAAGCTTGATATCACTATTAATCCCGATTTTTACCTTATCGATAGCACATCAACCATTGATTTGAATGGGATGAAGGCTAATATATATTTAAAGTATAATCCAAGCGATGAACGCAAATTAACATTTAACGTTAAAACAGGTACAATCCAATCGCAGCAGCTATTCGATGCATTACCCGAGGGATTATTTTCAAATCTTAAAGGGATTAAAACAAATGGAACGATTGATTTTTGTTTGGATTTTAATGTCAAACTCGATAAGCCCGATAGTATCTATTTAACTCCGAATTTAACTACCAAATGCTTTAGTATTGCACAGTATGGCTCTCGTAATTTCAGCGCTTTAAATGATACTTTTAGTCATGATATTTACGACGAAGGGCAATTCATTAAAACAATTCATCTAGGTAATCGAAACAAGAATTTTAAGTCATTTAATCAAATATCTCCCGTAATAATAGATGCCATAGTAACATCCGAGGATGGTGGATTTTTTAATAATAGCGGATTTGATATCGATGCATTTAAATATGCTGTTTCCGAAAATCTAAAGCAGAATCGCTTTGCTCGCGGCGGAAGTACAATAACCATGCAGCTGATTAAAAATCTCTATTTGAATAAGAATAAGAACCTTTTTCGAAAGGCTGAGGAATATCTGATTGTATGGCTTATTGGGAGTCAGGGAATTGTATCGAAGGAGAGGATGCTAGAGATTTATCTAAATATTATTGAATGGGGGCCGAATGTTTATGGAGTTAACGAGGCCTGTTATTACTATTTCAATAAAGATCCAAAAAACGTTACCCTCGATGAGGCCATTTATTTGGCAAGCGTTATTCCTCGCCCCAAGAAGTTCAAGTATCTTTTTGAAAAGGATGGTAATCTGAAATCGTTCATGGAGGCCGATTTTAACTTTGTTGCAGAAAAAATGCTTCAACGTGGAATGATTTCAGAAGAGCAGTTCAAATCACTTTTTTATAATGTAAAGTTAACTGGAGCAGCGAAAGACATGTTGATAGATACTGCCTTATTTCCATTGGATTCAATAAGTGTTGATGAAATTAGATTGAGCAGGGATACTACTTTACTTTTGCCATAAAAGATTGTATATTAGTTGTTTATTTCTCATTTCTCATTTCTCATTCCTATGGCTAACCAGCTATCCAAAAATATTGAAACTCTTGCCGAAAGCATACAATGGTTTGGCCAAGGATCGGTAAAGATTCAGTACTCGGGCAAAACAATATACATCGATCCATTCAGCTTAAAGGAATCAGATCAAGCAGATGTAATTTTCATTACTCACCCGCACTTCGATCATTACTCCGAGGATGATATTAAGAAAATAGTAACCCCCGAAACGGTTATTTTTTGTCCAGCTGAACTCGCTGAGAGCATAAGCAGACTGGGAATTGTACAGGTTTATGGTGTTTCACCAGGATTCAAAACGAGGTGGAATGGGATTAATATTGAAGCAGTTCCTGCATACAATATTATTAAAACCGATAAACACCCAAAGGATAAGGGTTGGGTCGGATTTATCTTAACCCTTGGACATGTCAGCATTTACCATGCTGGCGATACTGAACGAATTCCTGAAATGAAAAGTATTAACTGCGATATTATTCTAATTCCTTTAGGGCAAACCTATACCATGAATACCGTTGATGAGGCTGTAAATGCAGTATTGGATACCAAAGCATCAATAGCAATTCCAATCCATTTCGGAATGTACGAGGGAAAAATTGAAGATTCTGAACTCTTCAAAAGAAAACTTGCTGGGAAAGTTGATGTTATTATTCCAAAAGTTGTTTGATTCGTTTTAAATTAACGAATTGTCAAATTATCAAATTGATAAATTTTGATTACTCGCTAGCCTTAATATTATGGAATACGTTGGTAACATCATCATCATCGTCAATCTTCTCGATGAGCTTTTCAACATCAACGAGCTGTTCTGGTGTTAAGGATTTTGTATCGTTAGGAATTCGCTCAAAGTTGAAGCTTAGAATATTCATCTTCTTCTCTTCCAAGAATTTTTGAATAGGCCCAAAATTAGTGAACTCGGCAAAAATCATAAAATTTTCCTCCTCGGCAAAGATTTCCTCAACACCAAAGTCGATAAGCTCAAGCTCAAGTTCTTCTAGGTCTAGACCATCTACCATTTCTACTTTGAACGAACATTTACGCTCAAAAAGAAAATCGAGCATCCCTGTGGTTCCAAGGGAACCATTGTATTTAGTGAAATAACTTCGGATATTGGCTACAGTCCTTGTTGGGTTATCGGTAGCAGTCTCAACAAGAATGGCAATACCATGCGGCGCATACCCTTCATAAACCATCTCCTTATAATCCTTTTGGTCTTTATCAGTAGCTTTTTTTATTGCCCTTTCGATATTCTCCTTGGGCATATTCTCGGTTCGTGCGGTTTGAATAAGTAGCCTTAAACGTGCATTATTCTCTGGATCTGGGCCACCAGCTTTTACAGCAATTGTAACCTCTCTTCCAATTCGAGTAAATACGCGGGCCATATTTCCCCAACGTTTCATCTTCCTTGCTTTACGGTATTCAAACGCGCGTCCCATATGAATATTTTTTAAATTGAGATGCAAAGATAAAAAAGTATAGCTCTTGTTATTCAATCAAAGCATCATTATTTGCTAATTTTCAATTTATCTCTATATTTATTAACTTAAAAGTATGAGATTTTTAGTCATAAATGAATTCGCCATAAAAACATGAAAAGTCGAAGTGCAATTTCACAACAGGAAATAGATCAGATAATTAATAATACAATTGTTTGTCATATTGGAATGATTGATAAGGAAGGGTTACCCTACGTTATCCCATTTAATTTTGCTTATAAAGATGGACGATTATTTATTCATAGTGCTCCCGAAGGAAAAAAGATAGAAGCATGGGAACATAACCCAAAGGTTTGTGTTGCCTTTAGCACCGATTATGAGATGCGAATTCAAAGCGAGAAAGTGGCTTGCTCATACTCCATGAAGTACCGTAGCGTATTGGTTCATGGCGAGGTTTTCGATATTCCTAATTTTGATGATAAGATTGAGGTTCTGAATTTTGTTATGGAGAAGTATGCCGGTAAATCGGATTTTACATACAGCAAACCTGCGGTTGAAAATGTGAAGGTGATGGAAATTAAGATAAATAGGGTAGAAGGTAGAATTTATGGTTATTAATAAGCCTTTGATTCTAAGCTGATGTAAATCATCTTAAAAAAAAGGAAGGATTCTTTTTACGATATTTAAAATACCCTATATTTAGTTGACTAAAATTTAATAATCAACGCAATGGCAAGCATTCGAGATCTTAAAAAAGATGTAAAATATTTGACAGCACATTTTATTAATGAATGCTATACTGAACTCACCTTTTCTATTGTATTAGATCAAGAAAATACTATTGATGTTATTTCTGATGCACTTGGATTGAGGAATGAAATTATTTCAAAACTGAACGCAAGGCCTAGTAAGGAATCGCATAAAACTGATAAGTCTTACTATAATAGTATTGCGGAAGATTTTTATCATCAAATCATCGAATTGACCGAACGTTTACATTCAATCAAAGATTAATCTATGGATTCATTTATTGAATTAGCTCGCAATCGCTTTAGCTGTAGAGCATTCAAGAATCAAGAAGTTTCTAAAGAATTAGTTGAGAAAGTATTTGAGGCTGCTCGAATTGCTCCTTCGGCGGTGAATAGTCAACCATGGATTTTTATTGCAATTACCGAAGAGCCACTTAAGAAGATGATTGCGGCAACTTATGCTAGGAGTTGGCTTGAAACGGCCCCAGTGATTATTATTGCGTGTGGTGATCATAATCGCTCCTGGCGTCGCTCCGATGGAAAAGATCACTGTGATATTGATATTGCCATTGCCATCGATCATATTACCCTTGCAGCTACCGAGAACGGATTGGCTACCTGCTGGGTTTGTAAATTCGATACGATGAAATGTGCCTCGTTACTTGAAATCCCTGCTCATGTAACTCCTATTGCACTTATTCCTCTTGGATTCCCTGCCGAAGCTCCCAAGGCTGATCGGCACAAGGATAAAAGAAAACCCCTAAATGAGATTCTTTTTTGGGAAGGCACTAAGTTTTAACAACATTTCAAGATTATCGAAAACCTAAAGCTTAAGGTGTTCTGTCAACTATTAACTGTCAACTGTGAACTAATTTAAACCCCTGCCTTATACTTTCTAACCTCCTTCGATAGCATTTTTGCATTGCCGTTGGTTATTCTATCGAGTTCAGCCCAAAACTTTGGGCCATGATTTTTATGAACGGTATGGCAAAGCTCATGAAGTATTATATAATCAACAAGTACATCGGGGAGCTTCATTAGAAATATACTCAGGTTGATATTATTTCTTGCTGAGCAGCTCCCCCAACGGGTGGATGCTTTTTTTATTCTTATTTTACAATATTTATAACCAAATTTCTCTGCTAAAAGATGAACTCTTTCAGGAAGAATCTCTTTGGCTTCAATTCTATAAGCATGCTCAATTCCTTTTATGGCAGCATCTTGAACTTCTAGGCTTGTTATTTCAATCCCTTCTGGAAAATGAACGTTAATATCAGGTGATTTTACTCGAACAGTAATTTTATCGGTGCTTGAAGGGATAAAATGTAAAGTGTGATTTCTGGTACTATAAACGCCCGACAGAATCAGTTTGGTCTCCTTGCTGATGAAGTATTCCATCTTCTCAATTATCCATTTTGATTTGGATAACACGAATGATTCAGCACTCCTAAAAGATAACGTGCTAGGAATTGTTACTCTTACGCTTGTGGAACTTTTTATAGAAATTGAAAGTCTTCGCGCTCTTAAATTTCTCTTATAGTTTATATCCCCAATACCGGGATAGTTTACTGTTTTATTAGCTATTCTGAACAATTCTATTTTTTTAAAATCCAAAGATTTGGGAGTTTGCTTTTAAACTCCTTTACGGCTTTATTTGCTTCATCGCGAGTGGAATAGCTGCCGATGTTAACAGCATTCATTCCCGATGGTTGAATAACTATTGATGCATTGTAACCCTTATTTTTTAATTCATTCACGAATTTATTTGCAAACTCAGGGTTTTTAAAACTCCCAGCAATGATATAAAACTTTCCACTCGTACTTGTTTTGTTTTCGATATTTTTCGTCTGGGCGTTCTTAATCAGAGTCTTTGCTATAGCATCCTCCTGTTCCTTCTCTTTTCGTATCTGTTCTTTGGTTGGCTTGTTATTATTCGATTCCGTGTTAAAGGCTTTGTCTATTGTTTCTTTAGGTTTATCTATCTTTTCAGTGGCTTCAACCTTTTCGTTGATAATACTTTTGGTTTCACTCGCTATGGATGTCTTAGCCTTAATCCCTTCAATATTTGGTGGGAAGTAGTAATTTCTGATAACAAAAAACAGGATTACAATTATGCCAATCGCAATGATTGTATAAATTAACCCCGAAAGACTGCTCTTTTTAACAGGTACATGAATTTCTTTAGGTGTATTCTCAGTTTCTATTACTAGAGAGTTATTATCTTCAATATGAATTAAAATCTCCTTTTCAGCAGTTATCGGCTCTTCTTGAATTTCAACCTTGGATTGTTGAACTGTAATAGTATCATCGATTCCTTTTACTTCTTCAATTTCAAGTGTGGACTCAGATTCACTTGTTAAAATCTGTTCTGGCTCAGGTTTTTCAATCTCAATCGTTGTTTTATTTTTCTTTTTTGAGGTCGTTAACCTTTCAACTTTTGCTTTTTCGCTAGTAATCTTTCTAGGTTTTTTATCTTCGGTTGATTCTTCAATTGGTTTGTCTGCAACAATCCACACATCACTTTTTTCGTCTTTTGTTTCTGTTGTTGGTAATGAAATAATCGGAGCAACTTCGACTGTATCAATTATGGTTAATCCTTTTTCAATAGTTCTTTGCTGATTGTCTGGTCGTGATAAGGAGAACGATAAACTTCCACGCTGGTCGCGTTTTAGATCGCCTAACCCATCAACTTCAAAAAATCCCTTTTCGAGCAGTTCATTCTTAATGGTTTCAACAAATCCACGAACAACTTTTGATGCCTCGGCTTTATTAATTCCTTTGCTTTTTGCTACGTAAACTTCAAGCATTCCATCGTTATAACGAAGGAACGGGCTAAAAGAAACATTGGCGGGATTAAAACCCTTATCGCCGCTATCTTTTACAAGAAAAGCACCAAATTCTGGAAGGATTATTCTCGTATTTTGGTGTATAAGTTCGGTTAACTCCTTGCTAGTCATATCGAAGTAGTTTTTCCTATTTTATTCAAAAGTACAAACAATTTTAATGAGAGCAATTTAGTTTGCCATTGAAAATCAGTCAAGTTGATGATTTATTTAAAAATCAGCACGATGAATATTAATAGCGTTTATTGTTTCTCATTTAGAAGAGTGATGCAAATCACCATCTCAAATATAAATTAGATGACTAAAATCACCTAGCTTTATAATGTTTATTGTATATCCGCAAACAATCATAATTCATAAAATTGCTTACCTTTGAATAAAAAAAGCATGAACCTATTCAGTTTTACAGCACATTTCGGAAGTGAAGAAGCCTGTCGTAATCATTATAAACAAGAAAGGGACAAGG
>JANYLA010000075.1 GCA_025361485.1 Bacteroidales bacterium | reverse complement strand
AGTAGCCGGATAAAAATATTTCGATTATTAAGTCGTTAATCGGTAAGATAAAGCAAAAGGTAATTTTGAAAAGAAAAATAAAGAAACCAGGCCTGGCAGATTTAATTTTTAATGACCGTAACAAGAATTACGGTGCTTTTGCAATTATCAAAAGTTCCGTGCGCAGAATCCGTATAAGTTTCATATCGGCATCGGTAATCTTTCTGATACTGGTGCTTGTTATAGGCGGAGTAATCAGGATACCATGGTTTAGTTATTCTGATGAAGCACCGGTTTATAACAGCGTAAATGTCAAATATGACCCATCGCTCATAACCGTATTAAGTGAACCTTTTAAGGTTACTCCAAAAGACAATAAGAAGAAGATATTTACTTCACCGGTGATAATTGATGAGGCAAAGGAAATTGAACCGGCAGAAGCATCAAAGAAACCGGTGGAAACTCCTGTGCCAGAGAAATCCAGTGAGGAATTACTCAGGGATAGCCTGAAAGCGCTCCAACAAAAAGCCAGTGAGTCGAAAACTCAACCCACCAGATCTAAAGCTGACTCAATTTTATGGATCGAGCAGGTTCCACGGTTCCCGGGTGGTGACGCCGCCCTGAAACTTTTTCTGACTAATAACCTGAAATACCCGGCCGATGCTATAAATCGTAAAGTACAGGGTACCGTTGTCCTGAATTTTATTGTTGAAAAAGATGGAAGCATAAGGCGTATAATAATTACCAAAGCCGTCGACCCGGTTCTGGATTTTGAAGCGGTGAGGATCATCTCGGGTATGCCTCACTGGCAGGCAGCAAGCATGTATGGGAAGCCTATCGCAGCAATGATTGTTATTCCTATAAATTTTTCGCTCAGGCCCTGACGGAGTATATCACCAGGTAAAATTCAAGTTTTCGGAATGGGTTTATTTGCCGTGATCCCTGACTAACGGACTAAATAAAAATGCCCCGCTTTCGGCAGGGCAAATAATACGTATTGCGGAGAGGATGGGATTCGAACCCATGATACCCTTTTGAGGTATACACACTTTCCAGGCGTGCGCCATCGACCAACTCGGCCATCTCTCCTTGGAATGATTATTCTGAATTGCAGCGCAAATTACAAAAAAAATCTATACATCAATCAATGAAATAGAAATCTGAGAATCTATTTTGATATTTCACCGCTCATCGATTTAACTATTTCCAGCTTAATTGCTTCTGGCGATAGTTTTTTACCTAATAGTAACATTAGCTTTGCCACAGCAGCCTCAAAGGTGATATCGAAACCGCTAATAACGCCTGCGTTTTTAAGAATTAGTCCATTTTCGTATTTATCCATATCCACGCTACCAGCATGGCATTGAGTTACGTTAAGGATAACGATTCCTCTATCCACTGCTTTTTTAATAGCATCGAGAAACCAAGGTTGACTAGGAGCATTGCCCGATCCAAAGGTTTCCAAGATAATGGCTTTAACATCTTTAGCATTAATTACAGCTGCGACAAATTGAGGTGTAATTCCTGGGAAAAGTTTTAAGACTCCAATGCTGTTATCCAAGTTGGTGTGAATTATCAAATCGCGCTTATTGGTTGGGTAGTGTATATAGGCAAAATTATACTTGATATTTATTCCTGCCTCGGCAAGAGGAGGATAGTTATCAGAACGAAATGCGTTGAAATGTTCGGCATTATGCTTTGTGGTTCTATTCCCTCTAAATAGTCTGTTCTCGAAGAAGATACAAACTTCGGGAACCAATGGTTGTCCATTGCGTGATGCAGCAGCAATCTCAATGGCGCTAATCAGATTCTCTTTGCCATCGGTACGAAGCATTCCAATTGGTAGCTGTGAGCCCGTTAGAATAACAGGCTTATCGAGGTTTTGAAGCATAAAGCTTAGCGCCGATGCTGTAAATGACATGGTATCAGTTCCGTGAAGAATTACAAAACCATCGTATTTTTTATAGTTTTCCTGAATGGTTAAAACCAGTTTAACCCAAAAATCAGGTGAGATATCGGATGAGTCAACAGGTGGTGTAAATGAGATAGTATCGAGCTTGTAATGGAACTTTTTAAGTTCAGGAACTTCAACCTCAATCTGGTTGAAATTGAAGGGGATTAACGCACCTGTTTCAGGGTTTTGTTTCATCCCGATAGTTCCTCCGGTGTAGATAATTAGAATTGAAATTCCTTCTCGATTCATAACCGTTTATTCTTTAATATTGAATAGTTCTAATGAATTTTTAGTTGTGATTCTTGCAACATCCTCTAATGGAATACCCAATATTTCAGAGATTTTATTAGCAATGTAAATGAGGTATTGACTTTCGTTTCGTTGTCCACGTTTAGGAACAGGTGTTAAGTAAGGTGAGTCAGTCTCAAGTAGAATTTGGGAGATATCCATGTTGGCAACAACCTTATCAAGTCCGCTGTTTTTGTAGGTTACAATGCCTCCAATCCCAACCTTAAATCCACCATAACCGATAATGTGTTGATATTGCTCGTCAGTGCCGGTAAATGCATGAAAGACCCCTTTGAGCGTTGAATCGTTCTCCTGATCCACAATCTCGAAAATTTCATCGAATGAGTTTCGTGAATGGATAACAACCGGTAGCCCCAGCTTTTTGGCCAGTTTAAGTTGATATCGAAAAGCAATCTTTTGTAGTTCCAAATATGTTTTATCCCAGTAAAGGTCTATTCCAATTTCACCAATCCCATAGTATTTGTTTGTTAGAAGCATCTGATCAACATGAGCGAGTTCTGCTTCATAAGAGTTTGAAACAGATGTTGGGTGCAGTCCGATTAGCGGGAAACAGCTATCCTTAAAAGCATTGGTTGTATCAAGTACTCTATCGGAATAGGTTGAATCGATATTTGGGAGAATGTGGTATTTTATACCTAGCGCTGCAGCCTTTTTAATAACATCTGCGCGGTCTAAATCAAAATCTTTATCGAATATATGGGAATGTGAATCGACAAATATCATCAGGGTTTTGTGTTGAAACAGATTGCAAACTTAGTAAAAGTTTTTTCGGCAAATCGACTTTCTAATAAATTGAATTTATGAATATCCTTAATCGGACCAATAGTTGTTGTTTCAGCCTTCATACTCTGACAGGTTCTTCGAACTCTGTCAGGTATTCAACAGTCGCTAAATACCTTTCAGAGTCGCCAGACCTGAAAGAGTCTTCCCTAGGATTTCTTGAAGGTACAATAGCGGATAATCATATAGTAATATTATCTGTTCAGAGAAAACACTTTTCCTGGTTTGCTTTTAACTAATCCTGCAAACTCTAAATTCAAGAGTAAAGACGAAACCTTGGAAACGGGCATTTGGGTTTTAATGCAAATTAAATCAATGGATTCTTGCTCAACAGTTTTAAGATAGTCGATAATCTGTTTTTCATCCTCTGCTAGCTCTGAGAAAAGGGTGATTTGCCTTGGCTGTTTTTGAGTATTAACAGGCTCCCAGCCAAGGAGAAACTCAATATCTTCGGGTGTTTCGATAAGTGCAGCCTTGTTGGCTTTTATCAGCTGATTGCACCCCTGAGAATATTTAGCACCCACATTACCGGGTACGGCAAATACTTCGCGGTTGTAGGAGTTAGCTAAATCGGCAGTGATTAGCGCACCTCCTTGCTCGCCGCTTTCAATAATGATAGTGGCATCGGATAGCCCTGCAATAATTCTATTTCGTTTAATGAAATTGTTTCTATCGAACTTCGTTTTGGAGGGAAAATCGGTAATAAGGGCTCCGGTTTCAAATATTTCTTTTGCTACATTTCGATGAGAAGCAGGATACATCGAGTCCAAGCCATGCCCTAGCACAGCAAGGGTTTGTAAGTTGTTTTTGAGCGCTGATTTATGTGCAATAATATCAATTCCATAGGCCAAACCGCTAACAATAATTGGATTGTAGCCCTTTTCCGAAAGTCCAGCAATTAATTTCTCGCAGACCTGCTTGCCGTAATCAGTCGCTTTACGAGTGCCAACAATGCTGATGTACTTTTCGCGGTTAAAGTTTATTTCGGTTTTGCCCTTAACGAATAGCACAATAGGACAATCCTCACACTGGCGAAGACGTTCAGGGTATTCAGCATCTAGGTAGAAAAGTGGTTTGATGTTAAACTTACTGATGAAATCAATTTCTTGCTCTGCTAGGCCGATAATCTTTTGGTTGGTTATTTCGGAGGCTAGGCAATCCCCAATTCCAGGTATTTTAAGTAAGGCTTTTTTACTCTGCTTAAATACCTCTTCAACTCCACCGCAGTAAGCAATTAGTTTTTTTGCGTTGATGCTTCCAATCTTAGGAATCATCTCGATTCCAATCTTATATTTAAGTAGATTATCGTGCAATGATATAGGATGATTTTAGGTGTTTCCTTCTTGTTGATATTTGTTAAGTGTTAGAAAAAGCTTTGCTTTTTGCTCTTTTTTTAAACCCTTTAAGCTAAAAGGTGGGTATTTTGATATATTGCTGCCAATTTTCTGATATACAGTAACCTCTTCACGAAGGAATGTTTTTTTGTATGTAAATTTATAGAATTGATTTTTCGGAATTTCGTAAGCGTTCTTTTTAGGATTTATAGGCTTAAGGGCGTAAAAGCGGATAATAATCTTAAACCCTTCATCGCTGAAAAAAAGGTATGACGTTTTTACAGCTAGATGGTAGAAATAAAAAATTAAGTAAGCCGAAACAAATATTGTTATAATTCCCAAATTTGAAAGACCTAGATACTTTAGTGAGTAAGGTTCAATATTTGTGGTATAAAGAATACCAACTGAGGATAAAACGATAATTGCAAAAAGGGATTTTTGTACTTGAATTCGAACAACAGTATTCTCGTTATTTATCTGCATAAAAGTTAGTTAACTCGATTTTAACCTAATCCAATGATTTCTTCAAAGTTGGAAAATGATTTCTAATTATCCAAACTTAAGCAAATTATCACATTGAGAATATTTCGTATTTATGTAAGAGATATTCTATAATTACTGAAATTGTTATATCATCAAGTATCATTAGATTATACAGTAAGGTTTCAACTTTTGAAATTGCTCGTTTAACTCCAATTAAAATTCGTTCAACTTACTACTTCTTATTTCATATTAATAGTTTACTTTTGAAATTGGACTGTGTGTTTTTCAATTCGATAAAATATGTTAAGATATATCATTTCTAAGGCCGACAAAGACCTTATAGGAGAGGTGTCCCTTTATCCTGCTAAAAGTATTAGTAATAAAGTTTTGATATTTAGGGTAATTAAACAATCAAGTGAAGAACAGAAATTGTTACCGGCTAAGGAGGAGGCTGAGATAATCTATAAGGATGTTCCGAGTATAAAACGTTCCATTGGAAAAGGTGATGCCGCTAAAGCGTTAAGACACCTTCGAGCTTTTTTTCATTTTTTTAAAGGGGATTGGGTTATTACTGGTTCGGATAAAGCCAAAGGGCATCCAATTAAAACCATTATTAAACTACTTCAGAAGCAAGGTATCAGCATTGATTTTATCGAAAGGGATGGATTGCCACCTTTTAAACTAATCGGGAAAAATTTTCGAGGGAATAATGTTTTAAGGGTTGATAGCAGCATAAGTAGTCAGGTTGTAGGAGTTGCACTGATTCTGTCGCCGAGCCTTCCCGATGCGCTAATTCATGAGATGAAAGAAAATATTATCAACTCCTCCTACATTGATCTTACACTAAAAGCATTACAATATCTAGGAATTAATTCAGGGTGGGAGATAAGCGAAACTCTAATAGAGACTAAATTCAAAGATGGTTCGGAGCTAACGCTTGAAGCTGACTGGAGCGCCGCCTCTTACTGGTATGAGATTGCAGCACTTTCCAGTAAGTGCAATATCACAATTCATGGATTAAATGTTGAAAGTGCCCAAACCGATATTGTTGTTAAAGAGTTATTCTATCAATTTGGAGTTAAAACCACTTTTATTCAGGATGGAGTGTTGCTAACAAAAGGCAAACGAACAATAAAAAATTTCGAATATGATTTTACAAACAACCCCGATTTAGTACCCACATTTGCAGTAATGTGTGTTGTACTTAAAATTCCTTTCCGCATTAGGGGGCTAAATGAATTAACCATCAAGTGTAGCGATAGAGTAAAATCACTTCAAACAGAACTGCTGAAACTTGGTGCTAGTTTGACTTCAGAGGTTCAGGATGATAATTGTGTTCTTTGTTTTAATGGAAAAATAAAGAAGGATAAAGGTAAATCAATTAATATCTCAACCTTTGAGGATCATCGAATGGTAATGGCATTTGCACCCATTGCAATTACAGGAATTCCTGTAATAATTGAAAATCCTAAGCTAACAAGTAAATCCTATCCATCGTACTGGGACGACTATAAGAAAATGGGCTTTACTGTAGATCAAGAAATTTAGAATTGACTTTGTTCGTAAAGAGAAAAACCACCGCACGGGTGGTTTTTCTCTTTATAATTAATTCCTTTTTTTGCTATTCAACCTTCAGTACAACTTTATTGAGGTTTTTATCAGCCCAAAGTGTCATAATTTGTCGAAAATCGGCATAGTTCTCGGCAGGAATTAACGCTTTGGTAATACTAATCTTTCGAGTTAATACAACTTTTCCATTCCTCTCGCCTAGCTCAATGCTGCATAACCCTAACCCATTTTCTACAATTGTTTTGTTGGCAGGGGAAATTATTTTTAACCCGCTAGGAATTGTAAACGAGAATGAATAGGTTTCATTGAATGAACCTGGAAGTTCTATGGAGGTAACCCGTTTTAATGGTAAATCGCCAATTGCAACCGACGAAATTCCTTGTGTAATCTTTGGAAGATTCAGCATAAAATATCCATCAACTTTTTCAGCAAGATCCGGATTTGTGAAAGTGATCGAGTGGATAATGGAATCCTTTGTAGTTACAGTTTTTGCTGATAAGAATGCAGAAGAAGGAATGCCGATAAGCAGCCCTTTGTTGCTATCGAAACGATTCAAAGTCAAGTTAGCAGTTCCGCTCAGTTTAACATCATTTGTTAGAATAAGATTAGCATTTAGAGTAGCCTTAAATAAAGGCTTTACTTGATTCTCAAAATTGAGTTGCGAAATATCATCGGACAGAGCAATCGCTAACCGAGTTCCCGGAATATCTGAGTGATCGTCGATTATTGCCGATAGAGTTCTTGTTTCGCCTTCGTATTCAACTTTTACCCAATATTTGTCGAATGAGCCAGGAAATCCAACTTCTTTGCAGAAATTGTGATTATATCCCGCAATAGCTGTTTGCGCATTAAACCCCGCAAGCTTTAGCATTGCCGATAAAAGCACTGCTTTTTCACCTTCTGTCCCACCGTTGCTTTGCCAAACTTCTTCAGGTGAGCGAAATCTATAGCCCGTTAGCTGTGGCTGAACTCCGTAAGTGTTGATGTTCATCGCTACATAGTTTCTTATCAAGTTGATCTTATCCCACCCTTTCGATGCATCCTTCAGTAAATCTTTTGAAGCATTGTCTTGAACGAATGTATTGGTAAGATTTCCTTTTAAGAAGTTAAATACTGTTGAAAAATCGGTTGTGCTAAAGGTTAAGAATGGGTATGAAGCCAATCCTTCTGGTTGAAGAGGTTCATGTGAGAATGCGTTTAGGTTTAACGATTTCCACTTGTAAACATCATACTTGTCATCTGAACTTATTTTGCAGTCTGCACCGATGGGCTGATTGATCAGGTTATAATTCAACTTTTCACCTTTTGGAACCCTAACAATCATTTCAACCTCTTTAACAGGTGATGATTCGCAAAGGCTAACCCTGTCGAAGAAGAATGGCATAAAGCCATTTTTGGTTTGAATCTCGTAGTCCAATTCAACAGTTGCACCTCGCTCTAACCCAACATGAGTAATAACCATTTCACGTAGATAGTTGTAAGCAGGAGCATCAGCCGCTGATGAAGGCAATACTTCGTTGAAGGCATTTCCCGGTGATTTTACAATCTTCCCATCTGCCATTCTGGTTTCCGATTTATTGACCTTTAGGGTTTGGAACTGGGGGTTATAAACAACAAATGTTTCACCATAAAACCGATTAATAGATAGGTAAGAGTTGTAAAGCATTTTATGGTAGTAATGATAGCTGCTGGTACCATCTGCGTTTAGCGTGTACTCCTTTACCTGTTTTAGGTAAACTGCATCAGCATTTTTTTGCTCATCGGTAAGCGGGGCGCTACATGCAGTAAAAATCAGAAAAACTAATCCGATTAAATATTTTGAGTTCATATCTATCTGTATTAGTATTTAAGAATTACTGGTGTGCTTGCAAACTCGTTCTGGTATTTAACTGCATCGCGGAACGAGGCCCAATCCTCAGGTTGATAGATACGCTTTTTAAGTACAACCTTTTGAGTAAACTTTAGGATGTTCCCTTCAATAGAGTATTTTGATTCAAAATTGGCTCCACTTCCTGCTAATTGCTTTGGTTCAGGTTTGAACTTGACACTCATACTTGCAGGGAGAGTAACAGTTTCGTTCAGTTCAATCAGCTTTGAGCAACCATCAGCAAAGGGATACAAACGACTTTCAATAGATGTATCGAAGGTTATATGGCTGTGCCTACTACCAAAAAGATTCGCTGCAACAATAGGCGTAAAGATGATTTCATCCTTTGTTGCAATAGCATAATTAGGAATCCTATATTTCACCTTTATTTGAACGGGTTGAAGTAAATATGCATATGGATCGGTATAATTCATTTCAACGATCTCAATCCTTGGTGATATTTTCACCAACTCCCTTTCAAAACTCGATTGCCAATCGGCTTTATAATTACGTGTAAAGATTCCTCTAACGCTTGCATCTGATTGTCCTTCGGCTGTAAGGGTAAACTCACCGGTTAAAGTTCCATCGTTTTGAAGAGCTGATGTTCCAATAATCCTAAAGTAATGATTTTCGGGAGCAGAAATAGGTGTTTCCAGAAGATCTGCACCTTGTGGTAATCCCATTAAGTAGTTCTGCTGCTGCTCGCGGCTGCTCCAGTTCTCGCGGGTAAATGGAACCCAAGTAGGGTCGAGCATCATGTATTCTCCGCTACGAAGTTTTACTGTTGTAACCGAATGGTTGAACTGGTCGGCAGGAATACGATCGATCCTTGAGCCAGCCATAGTCATTGCTGGATAAGATTCAAAACCAGCTGCTCTTAGCATTGTTACTAGCATACCTGCTTTATCCTTACAAACGCCGCAACGATCGCTGAAATCCATCGAACCTTTATGAAGAGTGAACCCTTCACCTTTTCCCATCGATAGACCACTGTAGCGAATCTCATCGGCACACCAATGGTTTAGCCTTGAAATTGAATCCAGCTCATCCTTTGCACCTTTGAGTATCTCTTTTACCTTTTTATCGATTTCGGGGGTTGACATAAAGCTGCCGTAATCCTCATTCACACCGCAGAACCATTTCGACTTGGTTTCCCAGTCGGGACTAGTTGAGAGCAATAATTTTGGTGCAACATCGGATTGAGCCACCATTCTAGGCTCACGTTTCATGGGCAATATGTTTTTAACTGAAAATGAATAAACCGATTTGCCGTTCTTTTCGCTTATCTTTTCATCAACCGTTCCGTTGTAGAATTTATACTGTAGATTTTTTGCCTTAGCAATGGCAACGCTATAAACCTTTTCTTTTATTGGAAAGGACGAGAAAAATTCAACGATATCATAGTAATGACCCCTCATTGGTGGTGTATAGTAGTCATCGCTCAGTTCCTCCTGGGTTAGCAAAGCGTAAGAGAATCCTTTTTTAAAGTATTTTACCTCAACTCCATCGCCAGGCTCTAGGCGCCCAATGGCAATCATCTGCTGGCGAGCACCCCAGTAAATTGCACGAGCTGGTGCTGGGTAATCGTATGTTTTTTTAACATCGAGTTCTTCAATCTTTCCATTACTACGGATGATTCTTGCTTTTTCAACCCGAATGAATGCCGTTAGCGGATCGTAGTCGAATTTAATTACTGCAAGCTCTTTTGCTCCCGTTGGCGTTAAGACCTTGAAAAGCCTTGAGCTGTTGTAGTAGCTCAAGCCTGTTTCCTGAACATCAACTCGAGTACTATCGTACACGAGGATGTAACCTGCATTTGGATATTCCTTTGCAGTTCCAGCTTTTCGTAGCAGTTCGGTTGGTTGAGCAGATACCAGCAAACCAGAAAAGACTAAGAAAAGAAATGATAATAGTTTAGATCGCATGGTTAATTGGTTTTGGGGTTTTTGATTTTGATTATATGACTATCCGTTATTATGACTATTTCTTTGAATTCTGCGAAATTACTCTGACAGGTTCTTCGAACGCTGTCAGGAAATTTCAAGGGAAAAATGACCTTTCAGAGTCTTTAGACCTGAAAGAGTCAATCGATGGTTCTCGATTAAGCATTTTTGCGGATACTCATATTTGATTATTTCAACTTTAGTATAGACTACTAAAATTAAAAATAGTTTGATGCGTTCACTCAAATTTGCCAAAATGATTAATTGCTTGAACTGAAAAAGGGAGTCCAGTTGGAACTCCCTTTCAATAACTTATTATCATCAAATTTATTTTTTCCAAACTAAAGTGCCTGCTAAAATATCGTGCAACCCTTGTTTCTTTTCAGTGAAGCCAGCCATCATGAAACCAACATAAAGAATAATTCCTGAAACAATTTTGCCAAAATAACGACCAGTAGCCCTACCGAATGAAATCCTATTGCCATCCATATCAGTAACAACAATACCAAGAGCTAATTTACCGACAGTACCCTGGAATTTAGATGATTCCATTAATGCAAAATACAACCATCCTGCAACGGCAGTTAAAAGCCACGTTAGCATAATCGCGCCAAAAAGTGCACCTACTAGACCAACAGCAGCAGCTCCATCCATATCACTAGATGTGGCAGCACTGACCGCACCAAAGCCAATAGCAGTAAGAATAGGTGCAATGATAATCATTTGAACAACGCCTACAATTATGCCATCGATAATAATTGCTAGGAATCTCCACCAGAAACCAGCATACTTTTTCTCTAATTGTTCCATAAATTTAGTATTAGGGTTAAACGAAAATTCATTAGGCAATATAAGAAAAATATAATTGCTGAACTACAATAGATTTTAGGATTGTAGTTTGATAAATCTGATATAGGGAGATCAGATATTATTAATCTTGATGAATTAGTAATTTAGCAAAAAGTTTTACCACCTCAACATTCACCGAATTCCCCAGTTGCTTGTAAGCAATTCTGTCGGTGGAATGGAGTTTGTAATTATCAGGTATGCGTTGCAAACGGGCGCATTCGCGAGGGGTTAGTTTCCTTTTGCGTAAGCCAATAATTGAGGTTTGAGTAATAGCCACTAATGCGGGATAATATGTCGGTTTTTTTGCCCTTAAGCCCGACGGGCGAAATTGCATAATGGTGTTCCAGAGGTTTGGTTCAGCCGTTTTCCCTGCTTGCCACTCGAATTTAGCCTTTGCACCCTTAAAATCAGGATTCGATAAAGCTTTAGCAAGCCAACAATCTATTTTCTTTTTATGAGTACCGTAGAGATTGCTATTTTTATAGATAAAATCTTGCTTCCATTTTGGGTATTGTTGGATATTGTCAGCCCCATTCAACTCCTTTAGCCATTCGCTCCATATCGGAAAACCAGGCAGCTCGTCTTTTACGATAAGCGTGAACTCGTTCCAAAGATCAATTATCGATTTGTCACGTTTTTTCAGCTTATAATCACTGATATTATCAATCTCATTATCGGGTTGAAGGATAGAGAAAGCATCGCTTTCGAGTTTAGTTTTTTTATTAAAGGTAAATGTTGGTAATTCTCCCAAATCTCTGCGTTTGCAAAGGATAAAAACCCGTTCGCGATGCTGTGGAATACCCAAATAGTGTGGACTGAAAATAATCGGCTCGTCCGATACGTTATAGCCAATTTCCCGAAGATTATAACGAATCACCTTCCAGGTGTTGCCTCCATCGTGTCCTGCTAGATTCCGAACATTCTCAAGAATCATGTACTTCGGTTGATGATGCTTTGCAATCCGTATGATTTCATAAAAAAGAGTTCCTCTGGGGTCATTAACCCCTTTACGATAACCCGCTTTTGAAAATGCTTGGCATGGAAATCCTGCACAAAGAACATCATGATTAGGAATTTCCTTTTCATCAACCTTGGTTATATCACCAACAGGTTCTAGGTTAAAATTATCTTGGTAAACCTTTTGGCACTCTAAATCGATATCAGATGCGAACACACAACTACCCCCAAGACTCTCAAGAGCAATATGAAAGCCACCAACACCGCAAAAAAGATCAATAAATCTGAATTTTCTCATACCGCCAAATATATAAAATGCTAACTTTAAAAGCTAGTGATTTAGTCAAATACATCATTAATCGTAAAGTTTTATGAAAACCATTGGCTTAATTGGAGGTACTGGTTGGGTTTCAACTCAAGAATACTACCGACTCATTAACCTTGAGGTTAATAAAAAACTTGGAGGGTTGAATGCTGCTCAATGCATACTTTATTCTTTTAATTACAATGATATTGCTGAGCTGAACCAGAAGAATGATCATGCATCGATTCTAAAATTATTAATTGATACAGCTCAAAGGTTAGAGATTGCAGGTGCTGATTGTATAGCCCTTTGTGCTAATACGCTTCATTACTATGCAGATGATTTGCAGCTGAAAATTTCAAAACCCATTGTTCATATTGCATCAGCCACTGCACAGGAGATTAAAGCAAATGGGTTATCGAAAGTTGGATTGCTTGGTACAAAGATGACCATGGAGGAGGATTTTTATAAAAAAGTATTGAGTAAATCCCAGATAGAAACAATTGTTCCTGATGATCGGGGACGAGCATTTGTTCACCGATCAATCTTTAATGAGCTCATTAAAAATATCTTTATTGACAAAACAAAGGAGCAATTTAAAGCGATAATTGAAAAACTTCGAGAGCAGGGAGCTGAAGGAATTATACTCGGGTGTACCGAGATTCCTTTATTGATAAATCAATCGGATATTGACCTGCCGCTTTTCAATACGCTTGAAATTCACTCAAAAGCGATAGCTCAATTTGCAGTTGAATAACAGGATCGATTTATGCATTGATTATAAAAACTTCCAATCCTTTTGAAGAAGCATAATCTCTCATGGTTTGCTTTATTGTAAGAACATTTCTATGAGAAATCCAGTTAAGATTCATTTTCTTTTTCTTTCCGTCAGAGGTATTAAGGTATAACGCTCTTGGTTTTATGGTTATTCCCTTAATGTTTTTCCATTCCTCTGTCTTTGTGTATGAAAATGGGGTTATTCTAAACTCAATTGTTGATTCGTCAACTTTAATAAAAGGTTTATTCTTTGTTGAAATTCTATAGGGATAAGGTGAGAGTATTGCAAATCCGTATATTAGATAGAATAAACAAAGATAAAACGACAGCCCAAATGAGTTATCGAAAATGCAAAATATAACCCCGGCTAAACCAAAAACAGACATCAAAATACCAATGAATTTTAATTTTCCAGTCAATGTAATTGAATCGGAAAAGTCGATATAAAGTGGTTCCATAATAATTATAAATTTGTAATCCCCAATGTATATGAATCTCTTGTTATATAAATATTATCCCGAAGAGTTTTATATCTAACCTCGAAGGTTAGCCTCCTGTTCAAAACAGAACCCTTAGGTATAAATATTTTAAAAATTCCTTTCCCGTTTTCTGTTTCAAGGGTCTTGATCATTTCCTTCCCTTCAAATGTTATAACATTAAAATAGTTAGGTTTTATATTCTCATCTGAGAGCGATATCTCTACAATATAAGTTCCTTCTGTTTTAGTTTTATCAATCCCTTTAAATAGCATTTTAGGCTTTTCTAAAAGAACACCTTTCTCGTTATACTCCTTAAGCCCCATTCTTGCTTCTCCATTTTCAAAGGGTGCTTCAGAAAATAGTTTTCCATTATCGTAATACTTTTTTACAATTCCAGTTGCTTTGCCATTAATAACTGGCATTTCACGATAAATTTTTCCAGATTTGCTATACTCTTTAACTAACCCATTGGGGCGACCTTTTAACAAAGGTGTTTCGCGATATAGTTGACCGGTTTTGTAATACTCTTTTTGAATACCCTCTGGAAGAGAATCTTTGTAAGGAGTTTCGGTCTCCAATTTCCCTTCGGCGTTATACATCCGCTTTATTCCATTAATCTTGTCGCCTTCAAATTCGATTGAGTTGGGTATGTGAATTTTTGTATTGCTATTGTTAACGCAACCACTTAGCAATAAAGAAGTGAGAGATAATAGGATTACTAATTGCTTCATATTGTTTAATTGTTATTTTACAAGTTGAAAAGATACCTAACCGCATCACCGAATTCACGACTCCAAAATTCTTCGTTATGCTGTCCGTCTTTTGATATTTTACATCGTAGATAGTTTTCATCAAAGCCATTACTCCTTAATAAACTATCCGCTTTAAGGGTATTATAAATAGTTTTCTCGCCCTCTTTTGCTCCCGAAAGCAGGTAAAATCTTTGAAATTTCTTCTGCTTATAGTTCTGAATTAGCTCAAATGCTTTAGGTGAAAACCAAAGAGACGGAGAAAAAAAACCTGCTTTGCCGAACACCTCAGGGTATTCTAATGCCATGTATAATGATATTAAACCACCCATAGAGCTGCCCATTATTGCTGTATTCTCTCTATCTGATAACGTTCTATAATGATCGTCAATAAAGGGCTTTAAATTTTTCACAATGAAACTTGCATACTTGTCGCCATCACCACCAGCGTTTAGGGAATCGTTAAGCCAGGGTGAATATTCGTTTATTCGATTTTTTTCTCCATTATAAATTCCAACAACAATACAAGAAAAGCCATTGTATTTATAAAGACTATCAAGTATTTCATCAACTTTCCATTCACCCGAAAACGATGTGACATCGTCGAATAGATTCTGACCATCTTGCATATAGATAACTGGAAATCTTTTCCCCGATGAATAATTAGGAGGAAAATACATCCTAATGGTTCTTTTTCTGTTTAATTGTGGAATTTCAATATTTGTAGGAATAAAGTTTACTCCCTTTGTAGCCGTTGATTTTTGTTTTGCTGATAAGTCCTTCCATCCCTGAACTTTTAAGTCAAGATTCTCTCCTTGAGTCGAAGAATAAAATCTGTTTTTAATGTCATTCCCAGCTGAGCCCACTTCAACATTTTTCCAATTTCCTCTACTAATTTTGTATTCAAATGAATCAACCTTGGAGGTTATTGTTAGTGAATAATTTCCATTTCCCATGGGTTTGAAAACAAAATTTTTATCGCAAGGATTCCAACCATTCAAGGAGGATGCCATGAATAAAGTGTCCTTATTTGGTGTTTTAATGGGATTGGAATTAATGGTGAAGGTAACCTGAGATGAAACCAATTGAATCAGACAGGAGAATGTTAGTAGAATGAATAATCTTTTCATCAAGGTTAAGTTTTGATAAAGATAAGAAAATCATTTGTTGGGGTCAAATTGAATCTGAAAAAATATAGCCTATCAACCCGGCTGAAAATGAAAGGTTCAATCTCCTTGCAAAAGATGAAAAAGGAACTTACATTTGAGAACTTTTTTGGCCCCGTAGTTCAGCTGAATAGAATGTCAGATTCCGGTTCTGAAGGTCACAGGTTTGAATCCTGTCGGGGTCACAGCGAAGGTCAACCCATTTGGGTTGACCTTTTTTTATTAAACGAATAAACCTCAATTTTTTGACATAAAATTCCCATAATCAAATTTTTAATACTAAATTTAAAATATGTTATGAATACATTTAGATAATACTTAAAAATTATGAAAAGAACATTACAAGGACTATTATTATTAGGTTTCTTCTTGTCTCTCTTTGAAGTTGTTTATAGTCAGGAAGTAGCAGATAGTACAAAACTATACAAGGTAGAAACTGCTGACGGAAACGAGTACGTAGGTCATATTGTGTTTAAGAATGCTGCCTTTATTCGGCTTAAAACAGCAACACTTGGAGAGATTACGATAAACCAAAAAGATGTATCAAAGCTAAATGTAATAAGTAAAGATAGAGTGAGCGGTGGAATTGTTTCATATGGCGATTTACACTCGTCGAGATATTTTACCACCTCCAATGGATATGGGCTAAAAAAGGGGAATGGGTATTACCAGAACATGTGGATTTTTTACAACCAATTTGGGTATGGATTTACTGATTATTTTTCGGTGAGCGCAGGAATAGTCCCCTTGTTTCTTTTTGCAGGATCATCTTCGCCGGTTTGGATTACACCAAAGGTTTCAATACCAATAAAGAAGGATAAAGTGAATGTAGGGGCAGGTATGCTTGTAGCATCTGTTTTAGGTGAAAATAATGAGGCATTTGGCTATGGTTATGGTGTGATTACTTTTGGTTCGGCTCAAAAAAATTTGTCGATTGGATTAGGCTACGGATAT
This sequence comes from Bacteroidales bacterium, assembly GCA_025361485.1. Classification (GTDB taxonomy): domain Bacteria; phylum Bacteroidota; class Bacteroidia; order Bacteroidales; family Tenuifilaceae; genus UBA8529. The sequence goes on along the minus strand of JANYLA010000075.1, from coordinate 4,647 downwards.
TACGGTAACTCATGGTCAAAAAGGCCAACCGTATCATTATGTTTTAAAATACCTGTAGGCAGAAAAGGTTATTTTATGTCAGAAAACTATTTTTTACCGCTTGACGGTGAAAGGGTTATGTTGTCGTTAATTGGAGGCAGGTCATTAATTCGCAAAGTTGCACTCGATTATGGTTTATTAATTCCCACTTCAAGTGGTATGGACAACTTTATTGCTATTCCTTGGCTAGGAGTTACAATACCCTTTGAGTCTAATTAACCGTAAGTTATTAGTTTAAACCATTTTGAACAGATTACATTATTATTGAACCTAGTTCAATTCAATATGGTATTATTGTTTGTAAATTAAGATCAAAGCAATATCTTTTTTGTTTTATTCTTTAAATCACTGATAAATAGGCGAATTGATAGTTTTCTTTGAATATCTTTTTAATTGTTTCAGGTTGAATTTTAAATCGTCATGCAGCATATATTCTTTTCATTCGTCTTTGATGCATAATTATATTCTAATAAAAAATAATATGAAAAAACTATCTGTAAGTAATTTTAAATTAGGAGTTTGCTTGATTTTATTTACAATGCTATCAACAACTCTTTTCGCTCAGCCAAATATCCCTGATATAACAGGTGTTAAAAGTGTTGAGTTAAGTTTAGCCTGTAAGGTTACATTAATTCAGTCCGATAAGGCATCAATTTCTATTACGGGTGATTCGGATGCGCTCGAAGGAGTTAAGACTAAATTGAGAGGCGATAACCTTGAGATTTATAATGAGAATAATCATCAGCATAAAAGCGATGTTTCAATAACAATAACTTTACCCGACCTAAAAGAACTTTCTTTAAGCGGTGTAGTTGACATTAATACTCCTAACCAGGTTTTGTTTAAAGAATTAAAAATTGAAGTTAGTGGAGTCGCCGATCTTGATTTAAACTTGAAATCAACTACATTTAACCTTGAGGCAAGCGGTGTCCTATCCGGTGATATAACGGGTGAAACCAAAGATCTTAAAATTGAGATTAGTGGAGTTGGGAAAATTAATGCATCGGAGTTCAAAGCTGAGAACTGCGAGGTTGAAGTTAGTGGCGTTGCAAAAGCCTCAGTTTACGCGGTTGAAAAATTAGATGCATCCGTTTCGGGGATGGGAAGAATTAGTTACCAAGGAAGACCAGTGATTACTAAAAGCTCATCGGGCTTTGGTTCGATAAGTAGGTTATAGCTGATATTTTCCGAATAATATGTTATTGATAAGACGGGGCCTTGCCTCGTCTTTTATTTTTAAAACAAATGGGATAATCAATTTGAAAGGTTTGAGGCAAAGCTATCTCAATTTCCCAGCGATAAACCCAGTTGTCCAAGCAGCTTGTAAATTATACCCTCCTGTAATAGCATCGATATCTAAAACCTCTCCTGCAAAATAGAGGTTTTTGCAAAATTTGCTTTGCATTGTATTTAAATCAATGCTTTGCAAACTAACACCACCACAGGTTACAAATTCCTCCTTAAACGTTGATTTCCCTTTTACTGAATATTCATCATTGGTTAAAACGGTGCTCAGCTTATTTATTCCTTTTTTTCCAATTTCACCCCATTTTTTATTTGATGGTAAATCAATTTTATCTAGCAGAAATAACCATAATCTTTCAGATAAAGAGCAAGGTCTGATGCTCGATAGAATTTTATTGGAATGCTCATTGATAATTGCATTCAGGTCTTCTATTACAATCTCATTATTCTGTTCATTTGCCCAATTAACCTGAATCTTGAAGTTATACTCCATTTTGCTCAATTCCCTTGCCCCGAATGACGAAAGTTTAAGAATAGCCGGACCACTCATTCCCCAATGGGTGATTAGCAATGGACCATCCGTTTTTATTTTAGTTCCCTGAATGCTTACCTGAGTCTTTTCAACAACAATTCCCATTAGTTGTGTAATTTTTTCAGCAGGCATATTAAAAGAGAATAGTGATGGGACAGGGTTTTCAATTTTGTGATTTAGTGCCTCTAACCATTTCAGACCATCCATTTTGGGCGAGCCACCGGTTGTAACAATAACCTTATCAAAAACTACAGGTTTATGCTCGTCATCTATAAACTCTAATTCTAGTCGGTCATTAATAGGATGAATTGCTTTTACTCCTTGTCCGGTTACTATATCAATATGAAGTCTTTTTGCTTCTTTCAGAAAACAATCGATAACGCTCTGTGAATCCTGCGATACAGGAAAAATGCAATTATCACTTTGGGTTACCAAAGGAACACCTCTGGATTCGAACCATTGGATGGTATCCTTATTACTAAATAGATGGAACGCTTTTTTTAAATTTTTTCCCCCTCGAGGATAAGCCTTGCAAAGGTCATCAATGGTAAGGCAACCATTGGTTACATTGCATCTTCCGCCGCCTGATATTTTTACTTTGGAAAGAACTTTTTGCGATTTTTCGAAAATAGTAACCTTGGCATCAGGATAATTCTCCTTTGCAGTAATTGCAGCAAAAAAGCCTGCAGCACCTCCACCAATTATTCCGATGTTCATTCTAAGTTATAGGTTAAAGAAATAGTTCATCTTATTGAATTATGCCTAATTAGAACGATAAAGGTAGAATAATCTGATAGATGTTGGAACAAAAACTTTACTTTTGACTCTTCAAATTATGGCTTTTTAAAGTCAAAACTAAACAAGCGAAACATTGGAGAAATTTGAGATAATAGCAACCACCATTTTCGGGCTAGAGGAGGTGCTTGCAGCAGAACTGAAGGAGATTGGAGCAACCAATATTGAGATTTTAAGTCGTGCCGTAAAATTTAAGGGCGATAAGGCGATGCTCTACAAGTGTAATCTTCTTTTACGGACAGCAGTTAAGGTACTGATGCCTATAAAAACCTTTACAGCGGCCAATGAGCAGCAACTTTATGATAATATCAAAAAGATTGATTGGAATGACTATTTTAGCTACAATAGAACCTTTGCTATTGATGGAAGTACCTATAGCGAAGTATTCACCCACTCCAAATTCGTTGCTTTAAAATCAAAGGATGCCATTGCCGACCAGTTTCGCGAAAAGTATAGCATTCGACCATCCGTTGACCCTGTGAATCCTCATATTCGAATTAATGTTCACATCAACGACAGAACTGTAGTTGTTTCAATCGATAGTTCAGGTGCACCATTGAGCAAAAGGAACTATAGGCTTGCATTAACCGATGCTCCCATAAACGAGACCCTTGCAGCAGGTATCATTCTCCTATCGGGATGGGATAGAACGTGCGATTTCATTGACCCGATGTGCGGTTCAGGCACATTTCCCATTGAAGCGGCTTTAATTGCGAATAACATCCCCTCAGGCAGAAACCGAAAATTTGGGTTCGAGACATGGGGAAGCTACGATGAGGATATTTGGAATGAGGTTAAGGCTGAGTCCGAATCAAAGATTATCAACTCGGAGGTAAAGATATTTGCTCAGGATATCGATAATCAGGCAATCGATATTGCATTTGCAAATGCAAAAAGGGCAGGAGTACAAGATTTAATCACCTTTGATAAAATTGATTTTTTCCACTCATCGCATGATACTGGCAGCGGTATTGTTGTAATGAATCCTCCATACGGAGAGCGGTTGCAGGTTGATGAGATTACCAATTTCTATCAGGATATGGGTTCGAGGCTAAAGCATTTCTACCAAGGTTGCGATGCTTGGATTATCAGCTCAAACTATCAAGCGTTGAAGAACTTTGGTTTAAGGACATCTCGGAAGATAAAACTTTTCAATGGGCCGCTTGAGTGCCGATTACAAAAGTATGAGCTTTATCAAGGAAGTAAGAAGGCTAGTAAAACCGAGACTAATCCTGCTGAATAGCAACTTTATATATCTCAAGCAAGACTATATTTGTTTTATATTCTTACGGACTACAATTTTTTTCAACTTTCAACCATTAACATATTTTGCATGTTTAGCAATTCATACTTAAACGTGATTATCAGCTCAGCAACGATTTATATTTTTATTTCAGTTGCTTTCCGGATTTTTGGGAAAAAGGAGTTAGCACAGCTATCAGTTCTCGATATTGTTTTTGTACTTCTGATAAGCAATGCCGTTCAAAACGCTATGGTTGGCTCCGACACTTCACTTATCGGAGGAATTGTAGCGGCGGGTACGCTGTTTTTGCTAAACTATTTGTTTAAATTTCTGTTATATCGCTTTAAAGTTTTTTCCAAATTCGTAGAAGGCGAGCCATTGATTCTTGTAGTAGAGGGTAAGGTTAAGGATAGGAATATGCGCAAAGCTGAAATATCCACCGATGAACTACTCGAAGCGGTTCACGAACATGGTGTGCAGAGCATTCGAGATGTAAACCTAGCGGTATTTGAAGTTGACGGAAACATAAGCGTCATGTCAGATGATTATAAGAGAAGGAGTGTGAATAAAGTGGTTAAGAAAAAGAAAAATGGAAGATTCCATTACAGATAAAACACATATTTGCAGGCAACTATTAATTTTAATTAAAGAATTTATTGTATATCCGCAAACAATCATAATTCATAAAATTGCTTACCTTTGAATAAAAAAAGCATGAACCTATTCAGTTTTACAGCACATTTCGGAAGTGAAGAAGCCTGTCGTAATCATTATAAACAAGAAAGGGACAAGG
>JANYLA010000016.1 GCA_025361485.1 Bacteroidales bacterium | reverse complement strand
ATATCTTTTATATTTTCAGTAATTCATTTCAAATTAAAATCTGCTTTGTTATTTTACTCTTAATCCATAGGCTATTTCGTACATTTATCTACATTATATTGATATTTTTACAACTATACATCTAATTTTCAGGTTAATATTTTGTTTTAGAATCAAATAATATCTACTTTTGCCTCGGTTTTGTGAGAAGTAGTGCAGGGGACTGAGTCCCCTGTTTTATTAGCAGAACCTTTTTATAGCATGATTACAAAAGAGCAAATACAAAGTATTATTACGCCCTTAATCGATGAGGAAGGGTTATTTATTGTTGAAATAACGGTTGGCTCGTCGAATCATATTTCCATTTTTATTGATGGCGATAAAGGTGTAACCATTGATCAATGCATCGCCGTAAGCCGGTTTATTGAGCAAACCCTTAACCGCGACGAGGAGGATTATGAGCTTGATGTTTCGTCAGCTGGGTTAGATCTCCCATTAAAGGTAACAAGGCAATACATTAAAAACATTGGCCGTTTTGTTGATGTGGTATATAAAAATGGACAAAAACTAACTGGAAAGCTTGTTAATGCCAATGATTTTTGCTTTGAAGTTGAAGCAGAAAAGAGCGTTGTTGTTGATGGGAAAAAGCGTAAGCAACTCGTTACTGAGATTGAAAACATTAATTACACTGATATTAAATCTACAAAAATTGTAGTCTCATTTAGATAGTTTGTAAACAAATTAACACAATGGAAAACCTAAGTCTGATTGACACATTTGCCGAGTTCAAGGAGCTGAAAAATATTGATCGTCCTACGATGATGAGCGTACTGGAAGATGTCTTCAGAAATATGCTTATCAAAATGCACGGTTCGGATGATAACTATGACATTATCATCAATATCGATAAGGGTGACTTTGAAATATGGCGTAACCGCGAGGTGGTTGAGGATGGAGCAGTTGAGGATCCAAACCGTCAAATATCACTTTCTGCCGCAAAAAAGATGGAGTCTGATTATGAGATTGGTGAAGAGGTTACCGATGAGGTAAAGCTGATTGACTTTGGCCGCAGGGCAATTCTTTCGCTTCGTCAAAACCTAACATCACGTATCTTAGAACTTGAGAAAAATAATACTTTTAATAAGTATAAAGATCGGATTGGCGAAGTAGTTACCGGTGAAGTTTACCAGGTATGGAAAAAAGAAATTCTTATCCTTGATGATGAAGGGAATGAGCTGATTATTCCAAAAATTGAGCAAATACCTACCGATTACTTTCGTAAGGGCGACTCCATTCGCTCTGTCGTTATCAGAGTTGAGATGCGTAACAATAGCCCTTTAATCGTACTTTCGCGTACTTCACCTATTTTCCTTGAGCGATTGTTCGAGCTTGAGGTTCCAGAAATTTTCGATGGCCTTATTACCATCAAAAAAATAGTTCGTATGCCAGGTGAAAGAGCCAAGGTTGCCGTGGAATCATACGATGAAAGAATAGACCCAGTTGGAGCATGCGTTGGAATGAAAGGTAGTAGAATTCATGGAATTGTTCGCGAGCTTAGAAATGAGAATATCGATGTAATCAACTATACAACTAACACACAACTTTTTATCACTAGAGCGCTAAGCCCTGCTCGAATTTCATCGATAAAACTTGATGAAGCGGAAAAACGCGCTGAAGTTTACCTTAAACCTAACGAAGTTTCACTTGCCATTGGTAAAGGTGGTTTTAATATCAAACTAGCAAGTCAATTAACAGGCTATGAAATTGATGTTTACCGCGAAACGGATACCCAAGACGAAGAAGATGTAACCCTCGACGAATTTGTTGACGAGATTGAAGGTTGGGTTATTGATACGCTAAAGGGTATTGGTTGCGATACCGCTAAAAGTGTAATAGATATACCTTTTAAGGAGCTGGTTAAACGTACCGATCTTGAGGAGGAAACTGTTAAAGAGGTGATTAGAATTTTAAAATCGGAATTTGAATAGTACGGTTTATAGCTTAGTTTTGCAATTAATATTTAATAACGGGGATTACCTGGTATGACAAATGTCGAAAAATCATTGAGGCTTAGTAAACTTGCTCGAGAGTTTAATGTTGGAATTTCAACAATTGTTGATTTTCTGCATAAAAAGGGTCATAAAATCACTAGTGATCCAAACTCTAAACTTGATGCCGAATTATACAATATTCTGGCAAAAGAATACGGAGCAGAGGTGAACTTAAAGATGGAATCTCAAAAAGTTAGCCTAAAGAGTCTTCGGGATAAAAAAGAGACTGTTTCGATTGAGGATGTCGAAAAAGTGGTAGAAGAGGATATAGAACCTTCGGCAATTGAAGATGAAGCGTTCATGAAAAATATCTTAGCCTCTCCTAAACAAAAAGAGGTTTCAACATTTGAAAAGCCTAAGATTGATTTAAAACTTAAAGGAAAGATAGATCTTGATGCACTTGCTCCCAAAAAGCATCATCATGAATCTCCAAAAACTCATGAGATAAAAGACAAGCATGAGAAAGAGCAACCTAAGCATCACGCTAAAAAGGATGAGAAACCTGAAGAAGTACATGCTAAGACAGAGAAAAAACCTGAGCATATTAGTACCGCTTCAGTTCATGTAGAACAACCCAAGGTTGTTGGAAAGGTTGACCTTGATCAACTAAACCAAAAAACACGACCAACTCATAAGCACGAACATCAGCACCCTCAGCAAAAGCCAAAGCAGCATAAGCAAGAACAGGAAAAACCAGAGCAAAGAGTTCATCAACCACATAAAAAGGAGGTTGAACCAACAAAACCTATCGAAAAGGTAATTGCTCCTCCTGTTGAAAAACAAGAGATTATTAAAGAAGAGCCTCAGGAAGCGGTTCTATATCGTAGAGAGGTTGAAAAGTTATCGGGGCCAACAGTTGTAGGCAAAATAAACCTTGCTGCTTTTGAAGTAAAGAAGAAACAACCTGTTGCATCATCATCCGATGCCGAAAAAGCGAATAATAATAAAAAGAAACGTCGCAAAAGGATCAGAAAAGATAACCAAAAGGTTAACATTCCACCTGTTGGACAAAAATCATCAGCTATCCCTCCAACCTTAACAAAGAGAGCTGATTTACCTGCAAAAAAGAACCTTGCAGCAGGTAATAGCAATAGCAACAGCAATTTAAAAAAGAAGCGTAAAATTATTAAACCTGAGGTAAGCGAGGTTGATGTTCAAAAACAAATAAAAGAAACCCTGGCTCGCCTCACCTCAAAAGGAGGAAAATCGAAGGGTTCAAAATATCGACGCGATAAACGCGACGTTTTTAGCGCTCGTCAACAACAAGAACAAGAACAGCAAGAAATTGACAAGCAGACGCTAAAGGTTACAGAATTCGTTTCGGCAAGTGAACTTGCTTCAATGATTAACGTTTCAGCGACTGAGGTAATTGAAGTTTGTATGAACCTCGGGTTAATGGTTTCAATCAACCAACGACTCGATGCTGAAACAATGGCGCTAGTTGCCGATGAATTTGGTTACAAAGTTGAATTCGTAAGCGTTGAATTACAGGAATCAATCAAACAGGAAGATGATAAACCAGAAGATTTGATTCATCGTTCGCCCATTGTTACAGTTATGGGGCACGTTGACCATGGTAAAACATCGTTGCTTGACTACATTCGACACTCAAACGTTATTGCTGGTGAAGCCGGTGGCATAACCCAACATATTGGAGCTTATAACGTAGAGGTTAAAGCGGGTAAACACATTACCTTCCTTGATACTCCTGGTCACGAAGCGTTTACCGCTATGCGTGCTCGTGGAGCAAAAATAACTGACGTAGCTATCATCGTTGTTGCTGCAGATGATGCCATTATGCCTCAAACCATTGAGGCAATCAACCATGCAAGTGCCGCAGGTGTTCCTATTGTATTTGCAATCAATAAAATTGATAGACCCAATGCAAATCCTGAAAAGATAAAAGAAGGACTTGCCAACATGAACTATTTAGTTGAGGATTGGGGTGGAAAATTTCAGAGTCAGGAAATTTCAGCAAAAATGGGAACCAACATCGAGAAGTTACTCGATAAGGTTTTGCTCGAAGCCGAAATGCTAGACTTAAAGGCAAATCCAAAGAAAAAAGCTATTGGTACGGTAGTAGAATCAACCCTTGATAAAGGTCGTGGATATACTGCAACAGTTCTCGTACAAGCAGGAACCCTGAAACAGGGCGACATTATGATTGCCGGAACAAACTTTGGTCACGTAAAAGCAATGTTCAACGAGCGCGGAAATAGAATTTCTGAAGCCGGCCCTTCTTATCCTGTTCAGGTTATCGGCTTAAACGGTGCCCCTCAGGCTGGTGATTACTTCAACGTAATGGATACCGACCGTGAAGCAAAAGAAATCGCCAATAAGCGTGAACAACTTCAACGTATGCAAGGTCTAAGAACTCAAAAGCATATTACACTTGATGAAATTGGCCGTCGTATTGCTATCGGTAATTTCCAAGAGCTTAACATTATCGTTAAGGGTGACGTTGACGGTTCGATCGAAGCGCTATCAGATTCGCTTATCAAGCTATCAACTCCAATGATTCAGGTAAACGTTATTCATAAAGCAGTTGGTCAGATCTCCGAATCGGATATTCTGCTTGCTGCTGCATCGAATGCAATCGTTATTGGATTCCAGGTTCGTCCATCGTTGAGCGCACGTAAACTAGCCGAAAAAGAGGAGATTGATATCCGTTTATACTCCATTATTTACACCGCAATCAACGAGATTAAGGATGCGATGGAGGGTATGCTTTCACCTGAACTTAAAGAGGAGATTATTGGTACAACTGAAGTGCTTGAGGTATTCAAGATTACAAAGGTTGGAACCATTGCAGGATGTATTGTTCGAGAAGGTAAGATTATCCGAAACAATAAGGTGCGTTTAATTCGCGATGGTATTGTGGTTTACACAGGTGACCTTGAATCGTTGAAACGATTCAAAGATGATGCAAAAGAGATCCTAAATGGATTTGAGTGCGGCTTGAATATCAAAAACTTTAACGACATTAAGGTTGGCGACATCATTGAAAGTTTCACTGAAGTTGAGGTTAAGAGAAAATTATAATTTGTGACTCATTATAAAAAAACTCGCTAAAGATTCTCTTTAGCGAGTTTTTTGTTTATGACTCCATGCTGCAGTTAATTCATTTTTTCAAACGGTACTGCCACAAAAGATATTGTTATTTATTTATCAACTTTACCAATTTCATGCACATATCGGTAAAGACAATCTGTGCATTTCCATTCCTTGATATATGGTCGATTGCTGAGTTAAACTCCATGAAAATCTGATTAACATTCGATTTATTAATAAAGGGCGAAAACTTTTTACCAAAGTCAACCTCATCGCCAGCTAAATACGAAATATCCTCAAGGTCCATATTCAGCATTAAACTTTCCCTTAATAACCGAAGCGATTCAGCAAGCAAATCCTTTTGCTGCTCTCGTCCTAGTGACATTACCTCTCCAACCCAATCGAGTAAGCCCAAAACATCGTTCCCATAGCATAACCTCATCAGCTGACGGAAGTATGGAAAATATTGATTCTCGGCCTCAACAGAAACAAGGCTAATGGCCTTACGAAAGCTGCCATTCGAGATTCTGCTTATATCGTGTGCCCTCGAAGGGTTCATCTGATACCGATCAACTAGCGCCAACGCAATGCTTTCGCGATGAATGGGTGGAACTTTAATGAGTTGAGTTCGTGAAAGGATTGTTTTAAGTAGCTGGGTTGGATTTTCGCTAACCATTAGAAATGTAGTATTCAACGGTGGTTCCTCAATCAGTTTTAGGAGCTTATTGGCTGCCTGAATATTCATCCGCTCGGGTAGCCAAATAATCATCGTCTTGTAGTCCGATTCATAACTTTTAAGACTTAACTTACGAATGACCTCCGAACTCTCAGTAGTGCCAATAATCCCCTGCTTATTCTCTGCACCAATCATCTCGTACCAGTCCGATTCAGTGATATATGGATTCTCTAATAAAACCTCTCGCCATTGAATCATAAAGGCATCGCTCAGCTTACCCGATGGGCCTTTTTCATCATCAGAATCTGATTTTTTTTCGGAAAGAATAATGGGAAATACAAAATGAAGATCGGGGTGAATCAACTTGCTGAACTTATGGCACGATGGGCAAACACCACAGGAATCATCCTCGCCTTTTTTGTGACAACTAATATACTGAGCATAAGCTATGGCAAGCGCAAGTTTGCCAGTTCCCTCCTGACCCGTGAATAGCTGAGCATGGGGAATTCTTCCGCCAATCACCGATTTTATCAACCTTTGCTTAACCTGATCCTGTCCAACGATATCTTTAAACTGCATGATGTAATACAAATAATTAGAAACTGAAACCATTCAAAAGTAGTAAAAATAGCAATATGAGGGGAGATATGATTTTTCTAATAAACGCTAATTTTTGGTGTTATAATACAAACGATTGCATTGAAAAATGGTTGGAATTATTCATAGTTGGGCTTGTATAATGTATATTTGTTTTTTGATTAATTAATAAATCGATTATGCACAAAATTGATAATTATTCATTTGCTGGAAAAAAAGCAATTGTTAGGGTTGATTTTAATGTTCCCCTTGATAAAAAAACCTTTGAGGTTACTGACGATACCCGTATTCGTGGCGCGTTACCAACAATTAAAAAAATAATTAATAATGGTGGTGCAGCCATCCTCATGTCACATCTTGGTCGTCCAGATGGGAAAGTACAAGATAAATATTCATTAAAACACGTTTTACCTGTCATTGAGAAACATTTAGGGTTTAAGGTAAAATTTGCGCCCGATTGCATTGGCGATGAGGCCAAAAAGTTTGCGGCAGAGCTAAAGGCAGGTGAAATTCTTGTGCTTGAGAATCTAAGATTCTACGAGGAAGAAGAAGGTAAAGCGTACAGTTTAGCCGAAGATGCCACTGAAGTGCAAAAGAAAGAGGCAAAAGTAAGGGTTAAGGAAAGTCAAAAGAACTTTCTAAAGCAGCTCGCTAGCTTAGCCAATTGCTATGTTAATGATGCTTTTGGAACCGCACACAGAGCGCATGCTTCCACATCACTACTAGTTCAGTATTTCCCTAACGATAGCATGTTCGGTTATCTAATCGAAAGCGAGCTGAAAGCGATGGATAAAGTTCTTCACTCAAATGAAAAGCCTTTAACTGCAATTATGGGCGGAGCAAAGGTTTCAGATAAAATTTTGCTTATTGAAAATCTCTTAAATAGGGTTGATAACCTTATTATTGGTGGCGGAATGACCTATACATTTATTAAGGCTCAGGGCGGTAAAATTGGAAAATCGCTTTGCGAAGAGGATAAACTAGATTTGGCTTTAGAACTTCTTACGAAAGCAAAGGAAAAAGGTGTAAAAGTTTATCTTCCTGTTGATGCCATTAATGCCGATGCATTTGATGCAAATGCCAATACCCAAGCACTTAAAATCGATATAACCCCCGATGGCTGGATGGGTCTTGATATAGGTGATGAGACCATCAAACTCTTTAGTCAGGTTATTGAGAATTCGAAAACAATACTCTGGAATGGCCCCATGGGTGTATTTGAAATGGAGAAGTTTTCAAAGGGAACAAAGGCTATCGCTTTAGCTGTTGCAAAGGCAACTGAAAAAGGAGCATTCAGTTTAGTTGGTGGTGGCGACTCCGTAGCTGCCGTAAATAAGTTAAACCTAGCCGATAAAATTAGCTACGTTTCGACTGGTGGTGGTGCTATGCTTGAGTACATGGAGGGAAAAGAGTTACCTGGCATAAAGGCTATTAGAGGATAATTTACATAAATACTCTTTAAATTTTAGAGTTCCGATCTCTTAAAGAGATCGGAACTCTTCTTTTAGCAACAAACCTTATCTTTGCAGCATGAATAGTTTTATCTCATCAATATTCGATATTAAAAGTAATGAGCAGTTCGAAACTGCTGCGCTTGAGGTTTTTCGATATCAATGTGAAAATATCCTCATCTACAAAGAGTATTTAGAACGACTAAAGATCAACGTCAAAGAGGTAAACTCAATCGATAAAATTCCTTTTCTACCTATTCAATTCTTTAAAACAAGAGAGATAAAGCCTACTAATTCTGAGACCGAAGTAGTATTTACAAGCAGCGGAACAACAGGCGACCAAACGAGCAAGCATTATATAACTGACACTGATCTGTATATAAAAAGCTTCACAGCTGCTTTTAACTATTTTTATAGCAATCCAAACGAATACTGTATTCTAGCATTACTCCCCTCCTACCTTGAGCGTAAAGGATCTTCTTTGATATATATGGTCGAAAGGTTAATTAAACTCTCGAATCACAATGAAAGCGGATTTTTCCTGAATGAATTCGATTTGCTTAAAGAGCACTTAAAGCGTCTTGATGGACAGGGGCAAAAGTGTTTACTTATTGGCGTTTCCTTTGCTTTAGTTGATTTTGCTGAAAAGCATCAATTCAAATTGAACAACACCATCGTAATGGAAACCGGAGGGATGAAAGGTCGAAGAAAAGAGATGGTTCGGGAAGAGATGCATAAACAGCTAACCGATGCTTTTGGGTTACAATCGATTCATTCCGAGTACGGAATGACAGAACTTCTTTCGCAAGCCTATTCCGATGGAAATGGAATTTTTCGCTGCCCTCCATGGATGAAAATTATAATCCGCGATCCATACGATCCTTTTTCAACTCTTCCACATCAGAAAGCGGGTGCTATCAATGTAATTGATTTGGCAAACATATACTCCTGCTCTTTCATACAAACAGAAGATTTGGGAAAAGTCTACGATAATAACTCCTTTGAGGTTTTAGGAAGAATGAATGAAGCGCAAATTCGGGGTTGCAACCTGCTTGTTTATTAACTATAAAAGCCTGATAAATATAATCTATCAGGCTTCTCAATAAGAAGATATCAAACTATTTTTTAATTTCTCTTGTTTTTATAATCCCCATTTTCATAGCTATCTCCATAGGAATAGCGTCCTTGTGAACAAGAATTGAAATAGTTTTCATCCTTACAAATGATTCTGACATATAGAGGTAACCATTGTAGATGTGATTATCAGTACCCCAACTATTTTTTGTATAGAAGTATTTTGTTCCGTTTTGATCGGTTGCAACTCCTGTAAGGTGCATTAAGTGGTCGTCGGTTGATGTTTGGTTATTGAAGTTAAGCTGTCTGTTTTCCTGTGTAACATTAATCTCAGGAACAGGTTTTTCAAAGCTAAACATCTGCGAAACTCGGTCTTTTTCGTTCACTTCCGTCCAACGGCTCATATCTGAACCTTTAATATCTTCAACTTTTGCCGCAGGAAGAATTGCAACGCCTTTTTTATAAGCAAACCCCTTTTCACTAACATCGCCATCCCAACAAACGGAATAGCCTTTCATCAAAGCATTCTCGGTAATCGCCATCAGCTCATCCAATGGAACATTATAGTAGCTGTCGCGCGACCAGTTATCGGGAATTTCAAGGATGAAATTCTGATAAAACGGATGATGGTTAAAGGAGGTTATCTCGACATAATCATCAGCTTTAAATCCGGTTGATTCAGCAAATGACTTTGGGTTAACCTTCTTCTCATTCACTGTAAATTCAGTAGGAACTTTACCAAAATAGGCATCGAGGATTGATTCGTAGGCAGGAGCCCAAGCAGTTGTTAGTTTTCCTCCCTCTTTCTTAACCACGGCGTCAACAAATGCTTTTAATACCGCTTCAACCTCGCCATGATTATGATCGCTTGATCCATAATTTTTTCCTGAGTAAGCCTCCTCTGTGGCCATACCGAACTTTTTTAACACATTAAACACATCGTGTGCTTGACCTCCCTGTCCAAAATTATTTGTACCCTGATACCTTACATAAAGATTTGCCTTTTCGGAGTATGCTTCTCTTGCAAAAAACATCTCCGAAAGATCGTATTCAGGTTGTCCTAATCGAAGCAATTCCGTTTCGATATACGAAGTAGTTGCAAAGCTCCAGCAAGTACCCGTGCTTTGTTGGTTTTTTACAGGAGTAGTCTTCACCTCTTTAACCATGGTGAAGGTGTAACCCGGTGCAGGGCTCTGCGCGCTAAGTCTCCCAAGAAATGAAAAGAATACAACTCCAATAAGGGTTAATCGGACAAATTTATTGATTGATTTCATGTTCTTATGATTTAAATTGTAAATAAACAACGTTAAACGTTTGGAATAGTTCGAATATGACTTAAAATAAATGCGATGGTTTAAATCCAGTTCAAGTTAAGAAAAAAAGGGTTGAGCAAATCAAAAAAGGTAAAACAAAATTGGGTTGAATATTATGCGTTGATATATATCACCTGCTCAAAAACATGTTAATTATTTTGATCTTACTATTATTTATCTAAATTAGCATCAATTATTCTCTTGACTTGATGCGTAGAGCAAGAATTTTTTTGGCGATTGTAGCATACTGTGTATTAATTAAACGCCTGTTAAATAGGTCGTTTCATGCTGTATTTTACTATAAATTAGAGCCGAAAAAAACAACCGTTGATGGCTATAAACCCAATGCTCACGTCTTCAAGTTCAATCGCCTCGAACAATTCTTTACGCACAACGATTCTAATAACCTAGGCCTACATTCGGGTTTTCTTGCCCAATACCTGTTAATCTGATTCCTTCTCTCTTATTTTTTAAGCATAACCCTTGCTAGGGAATTCTTGCTTTTTTAAACAATTTATTAAAACATACGTTTAATCGAACTTATAACCTAAACAAAAGATAGTAATAACCTTAAACCAATGTGTATGAAAAGATTACTTATTGCTTTACTTTTTACCGGCTTAATGTGCCCAGCGGTGGTGCTAGCGGGAGGTATTGTTACCAATTCAAACCAAAGCGCTTCATACGTACGTATGCTTGCGCGCGATGCTTCAACCAGTATTGATGCCGTTTACTATAACCCTGCAGGGTTAACCAAACTTGCCGATGGTTTCCACCTATCACTAAGCAACCAATCGATTTTTCAAAAGAAAACTATTGAGAATAAATTTAGTAAATTAAAAGATGGTAAATACATTGGTGACGTAGCAGCTCCGCTATTCCCAGATGTATATGCTGTATATAAAAAAGGTAAATTTGCTTTTGGCTTTGGTCTTACTCCAAACGCAGGAGGTGGTTCAGCAAAGTACAACACTGGTTTACCAAGTTTTGAAATCCCTGTATCTGCTATTCCTGCAACTTTATCATTACCTGCAAATGGTATTACCACAACTGATTATTCAGCAGATATTAACTTTGAGGGAACAAGCGTATTCTGGGGAGCCCAAGTTAATGCTAGTTATGCAGTTACAGATATGTTATCATTATCTGCTGGTGTTAGAATGATATATGCAAAAAACACATACAGTGGATATTTAAAGAATATCATGATTAACCCTGATTTACCTGTTTCGATAACTGATGCTGGTTTGCAAGCAAAGTATGCTGGAACAATGGTTCCTGCAACAGAATTTTTTAGCGACATGTCAACCTATCTTGGCGGTGTTAGCACTCAGCTAGCAAATACAGCAGTATCATTGCAACCTGTTATTGATGGTGGTGGTGGTTCTGTCCTACTATCAAATGGAACAGCAGCAGGTTTATCAGCTCTTCAAGTGGCAACATTACAAGGAACTATAACGGCTCTTGGAGGTAACCCAGCAGGAATGACCATTGCTCAAACCCAAGGTTTCTTCTCAGGTGCTTCGGCTACATATGGTGCTAAATCTGATGCTATGGCTGCAAACTCGGTCGCAACTGCTGATAAGGAGGTTGATGCTGAACAAAACGGAACAGGTTATACTCCAATTTTGGGAGCCAACTTAACTATTGGTGAAAAGTTAAACATTGCTTTTAAATACGAATTTAAAACAAAACTTACCTTAACTAACAAAACAAAAGTTGACGGTACGGGTTTATTTACCGATGGTGCTAAATTTAGAAGTGATATTCCTGCAATTCTTTCAGTAGGTATTGGCTATAAAGTAACACCTCAAATGCGTTTAAGCACTGGTATGCATTATTACTTTGATAAAGATGCTACCATTGAATCAGCCCCTGGGGTTAAGAAAAAAATTGATGGAAACCTATACGAAATTGCCCTTGGTGGTGAGTATGATATAACAGATAAAGTATTAATCTCTGCTGGATACTTATATGCTAAAACAGGTGTTGGTCAAGGTTATCAGACTGATCTTAGCCATAGCTTAACATCAAGTACTGTAGGTTTTGGTGGAGCATTTAAAGCCACTGAAAAAATGCAGGTTAATTTAGGTATGTTATACACTATGTATACATCTGACTCCAAAAACATTAACTATTCTTACTCAGATATTGGTATAACATCTGCTAAAGAATCTTATAACCGAACAAATATTGTTTTCTCAATTGGAGTAGATTACAATTTTTAACATCCTATTTAAAAAAATAATTACCTTGCAAGGGTCGGAGCAATCCGACCCTTGTTAATTTTGAGCCGAACCCTTTCAGGGTTTGAAACCCTAAAAGGGTTAAACAGGTAATGTTTCAACCTAAACTCTGTCAGGTTCTTCGAGCTCTGACAGGTTTTCAAGGATTAGAGTTGACCCGATAGCGTCTTTAGACCAATCAGAGTCATAAAAAAATAGTAAATTCATTATGAATATGAAAAAAATAGTATTGTTCGCTATAATTCTATGCTGCCATTCATACCTAAATGCACAGCAAATTATTGAACATCCAGCTGTAGCTGAGCAGTCATCGCAAGAATTGATTGTTACACGAGTTGGCTTGTACAGCGATTCAACCGTTATTGACCTGTCGGTTGAAAACAAACTAGCTCAAGGTGGTTGGTATTGCGCCGACAATAAGATTTATATCGAAGCATCAAAGGAGCATCAGCGGTACAATATTATCAGAGCAAGGGGAATTCCCCGTTGCCCTGCCGTACATAGCTTCAAGCGTATTGGCGAAAAGTTAAACTTTACACTTGTCTTTCCAGAAATTCCAACCGGAACATCCCTATTAAATCTTATTGAGGATTGTGACAAATCGTGCTTTAGCTTTAAAAATATAATCCTTGATGAAAGGTTAAACCAAGATATTAGGCTTTACACTCAAGGTGTAGAACTATATGCCGCAAATAAAATGAACGAGGCCATTGACTGCTTTACAAAGGTTGTGGAGATTATTCCTGCAAATCCAACCCACGTTTATGGATACTCCTACTTCAACCTGATTAGGATATACTATAACAGCGGGAATAAAGGAACAGCAAAATTCTGGCTCGATAAGCTCGAAAAATCAACACTCCCCGATAAGCAGTATTTTATCAACTCGCTTCAAAAAGAGGGAATTAATTTGAAATAGTTCACAGTGAACAGTTGACAGAGTGATTCGCTTGTCAACTGTTAAATATTGTTACCTTCTCAACTTATCACTTGTCGCTTGTCACTTAATCTACTTATCTTTGTCTTCTAATTATCATCAATAATGTCAGATAAATCAACACGTACCGAGCTACACGAACTGGGTGAGTTCCGATTAATCGATCACCTGACCCAAAAAGCAAAATCAAATAATGCATCCACCATTCTTGGTGTTGGAGATGATGCGGCAATTATTGACCCTACGGGTAAAAAGATGGTTGTAACCACCGATCTGCTGCTCGAAGGGGTTCATTTCGATTTAACCTACTTTCCAATCAGGCATCTTGGGTACAAAGCGGTAGTTGTAAACCTAAGCGATGTTTACGCCATGAACGCAACCCCAAAGCAGATTACAGTATCGTTAGGCATATCGAAGCGTTTCTGCGTTGAAGATTTGGATGAGCTTTACAGCGGTATCTATTTGGCTTGCGAGAAGTATGGGGTTGATTTGGTAGGTGGCGATACCTCAACATCGTATACCGGGCTAACCATTAGCGTTACCGCAATTGGCGAAGCCAACGAGAATGAGCTATGCTACCGAAGCGGTGCAAAAATTAACGACCTTGTTTGCGTTACAGGCAATCTTGGTGCAGCCTACTTGGGCTTACAGCTCCTTGAGCGTGAAAAAAAGGTTTTTGAGGGAAATCCCAATGTTAAGCCACAATTTGTGGGTTGGGATTATATCCTCGAACGATTTCTAAAGCCCGAAGCAAGAAAATCAATACTTGAAACTCTTCGCGAATTGGGCATCAAACCCAATGCAATGATCGATATCTCGGATGGCTTATCGTCCGAGGCAATGCATATCTGCAAAAGTTCAAAAGCTGGTTGTCGAATTTACCTAGAGAAACTCCCAATTGATCAGCAAACATTTAAGATTGCAGAAGAAATGGGTATCGATGCTATTGTTGCAGCGTTAAATGGTGGCGAAGATTACGAATTGCTTTTCACTGTTCCAATCGAGTTCCATGAAAAGATACTAGCGTTAGAAGGCGTTTCAGTTATTGGACATATTACCGATGAATCCACTGGTGCTTTCCTCGTCACACCTGATGGAAACGAGATTCAGCTGAAGGCACAGGGTTGGAATGCAATGAAAAAAGAATAGCCAACCCATTGAGTTTTCATGATATTCTCAAACTGCAAGGGATTCTTCATTTTTAGATATATTTGTAAATCATAAAAGAAATAAATGCCTGGGATTTTAGGTCTAGTTACAAAGCAAACAGAGAATAATCAAGAACTATTTAGCAGAATGCTAGATAGTGTCAACCATTTCAGCTATAAAATCGATTCAACATTCAATAAGAATATTTGTTTTGGGCGAGTTCATCTGAACTATGTTAACAATAAAATTGACTTTGCTCGTTCCAACGATGGCCGTTTTCTTTTAACCCTTTCGGGTGAAATTTTTAGCTATAAAAACACCGAGACGAGTCAGATTGAAGACGACCAAACGTTTTTATTAGATATATTCATAAAAGATGGTATTGATTGCTTGAAATGGATAAACGGGCATTTTTGCGCGGCAATTTATGATTTTGTGGAGGAGAAACTCTATCTTATTTCGGATAGAATGGGAACTCGACCACACTACTATGCGAATACAAGCGATGGCTTTATTTTTGCCCCCGAGGTAAAAGCAATCCTAAAGTCAGAAATCAACAAAGAGTTAGATTATTTAGCGTTATCCGAAATGTTCAACTTCGGTCATCTTTTCGGGAATAAAACCTTATTTAAAGAAATTTCACAACTACCGCCAGCATCATATTTATTGCTATGCAAGGAAAGTCAAAGCATTCATAAATACTGGGACTTCCCCGAATATGCCGATGCTTATAAAAAGATTTGGCCCAGCAAGAGTAGCATCAAACAAACCACCGATGAGTTCATAAATATTTTTACGAATTCAATGAGGCGTAATTTTGCTAAAAACAAAAATAAGATTCTTATCTCGCTGAGCGGAGGACTTGATTCGCGATATGTGGCAGCTTATGCTAAACAATTTGAAGTTAAACCGCTGGTCTCCTTCACAATGGGGCCAAAGGGTAGTGAGGATCAGATGTATTCAAAATTGGTTACCGAAAAAATTGGGATGCAGCACAATCCTTTCGAGGTAAAGCCTCAAAACATATGGAAGGACGCTGAACGGTTCTCATACTTTTCGGATTATATGTATATGATTCAAGGTCCTATTCAGGGTTTTGAAGCAATAGAGAGTTTTTCGGGCGATAAGCAGGTAACCGTTTCATCGCAAATGTGCGATGCGCTATTTGGAAGCACGCTGGTACGCAAAAGATTTAAGGTGCTAATCGATAAAAAAACTTTTGATGATGAAGCGAAGGGTATACTAACCGAGTGTTTTAGAATTTTCGATGATAGTCTCCTTAAACGTATATTCACCAACGATTTCTACAATAAGATTAATGATAAATATAAGGATATACCACAGCAATACATCAATTCGAACAGCATACCGATTCATGCTTACCTGAATCTTCTGATTCATGAACATGTTCGGAGAGGTACTTTGAGCGGCAACTTTATGAATAACCTTTACATGGAGACCCGAATGCCCAGCTTCGATAATGATGTAATAGATTTTGCATACAAACTACCCCTAAAATTGAGGGAACATCAGTATTTATACCGGAGGGCGTTTACCCAGTTATTCCCCGATTTAGCGAAAATTAAACGCCAGCACTTTAACATTTCGATTGATGCTTCAAACACACGATATCGATTGAGCATCATCGAGACTAAAATAGTTACTATTCTTAAAAAAAGTAGGCTTGAACCCTTAATCAACCGAATTCCTAAATACAACAGACCCTCCTATACAAACTATAATAGCTGGTTTAAGAATGAGCTTTACGATGATATGGTTAGTATCGTTTTGGACAAAAGAACGCTATCGAGAGGGATTTATAATGAGGAGGGATTGAGAAGTATAGTGAACTCGCATAAAAACACAAAAAACGACCACTCAAGGTTGCTTTGGCAGATCATTAATTTAGAGTATTTTTTTAGAAATAATATTGATTAAATACGGTGCTCAGAAATATTAAAGCGGCTACTAGAGACTCCATTATATATGGTTTTGGAAACCTTTCGGTTAAACTGGTTGGGTTTATTCTGATTCCCATATTCACCAATGTTAAGTATTTATCGTTTGAGGACTTTGGGGTAATGGCCCTTCTTGAGTCTACATCTTTACTGATGACAGCGATACTAAGCCTTTCGCTTTCGCAAGGAATAACAAGATGGTATTGGGATGAGCATTATAAGGGTAGGCAGAAAGGAATGGTCTACTCCATGCTTGCATTCCTATTCTTGATTGGTGCTGCTTTTTTCGCCTTAAGTTTCACATTTGCTAGCTTTCTATCAGAACTACTTTTTTCAACTGATAAATATTCGGGTGTAATCATTACTGTTGTTGGAGCATCTGTTTTGCAGGTATTCATAACCATGTTGCAAACAATAATGAAGCTTCAGCAAAAGCCAATTCTGTTTACAACAACAAATATTCTAAGGCTAATATTCACATTTGTAATTACCATATACCTTGTTGTTTACCGTTTACAATCGGTTCAAGGTATATACATGGCACAGATTATCGGAAATATTGTATTTCTTATAATTTGTCTTAGGTATATCAAAAACATTGTCGAAATTAAATTCGAAGGGCAAATCCTAAAGGAGATGGTTATTTATTCTTCACCTTTAGTTTTGGCATCAATATCGGGCTTTTTAATATCGTTTCAGGATCGGTATATCCTCGAACACTACTCCGATTTAGCTAAAGTTGGTATTTATTCTTTTGCATATCGAATTGCAAATACAATTAAGTTCTTTCTCGTTTCGTCGGTTCAGATGGCTGTCTCCCCGATGATTTACCAAATGATGGGCGACGATAATCGTTTGCGCTTCTACTCAAAATATATGACCTACTTTGCCTTTATCGTGGCTGGGTGTACTTTGGGACTTAACTTATTCAGCTATGAGGTGGTTAAGGTGATGGGCAACAACCCCAATTACTGGGTAGCTTATACGGTTATTCCAATCATCACCTTTTCGCTTTTGTTTGATATGCTCAAAGATACCTCGCTTACCGGATTACAAATAATGAAGAAAACAAAGTTGATAAGCGTAATCGTTCTATCAATAGCGTTATTCAATCTGGGACTCAGCTTTCTTTTTATTCCAAAATGGCACTATTACGGAGCAGCAGTAGCAACGCTGATTTCAGAGATTTTGTTTTTTGGCTTAATCTACATTTACGCCCAACGTTACTATAAGATACCCTACGAGCTGGTTAAGGTGTTAAAATTGATTGCAGTAGTCGCAATCCTGTCGATTATTCCGTTCTTCATCAATGATTTACCGCTATACTTAAGGTTAACTATTAAATCTTTGCTACTTGTTTCCTTCCCTTTTATTCTTGTGCCATTGAAGTTTTACGAACCAATTGAAATCCAAAGACTAAAAGAGGTTTACCAAAAATGGAAGAACCCTTTAAAATGGAAACAAAATCTTAAGAAACAGTAATCGATTGGATAAGATTCTTATTAAGCCTTTTCCTATGAAGTTAGTTTGATATAGGAGTTTGTTAGATCAACCGATGTGTTCTCCCATGTATACTTTTTAGCAACATCTACAGCCCTCGATTTAATCTCAGCTGCGATTGAAGGATCATCATATAATTTTTTTACGATATTCCTAAAACCATTGACATCACCGAACTTTACTGAATAGCCAATTCTATTCGATTCAACAAACTCCTGCATCATTCGGGCATCGCTAACAATTACAGGTTTCCCCATCGAGGCGTATTGGTAAATTTTGGTTGCAATAGTATTGTTAACCTCCAAATTATCAGGCTTTGGTACATGAACACAAATATTGCTTGCAGCAATATAAGAGGGAAGCTGCTCGATAGGAATCCAGCCAATAAAGTCAACATAATCTTCGACCAAATATTGGGAAATATATCCCTTTAAGTTGAAGGCTTTGTTCTCTCGCCCTGCAACAACAAACTTAACCTCTTTAATAACATCCTTGATACTTGCTATGCTCTCGATAATAAAATCGATTCCCCGGAGATGATCGAGCCCACCGGCATATACCAGCACAAAACTATTTTTGTACTTGGCAACAATCGATTCATCAATATTGTCAATTCTGAAGATTTCACTTCGTGGTGTATTGGGTACGGTTATTACCTTTTCCTTTGGAACAAGTACCTTATCAATGTAGATTTGCTTTAACGAATCCTCCACAGTAATCACAAGATCCGCTTTTTGTAGATACTTGCGCTCATATTTTGGCCAACTGCTAAGCATCTTAATTATTTTTCCAACAGAAGTGTTGTAGTGTTTCGTGCGAACAATCCAGTTACTATAGTACTCATGCTGATCGCAAACCAACTTCATGTTAAACTTTAGAGCAAGTCGATACCCCACTTTAGATAATGGAAGATCGTGTATATGAATAACATCAAATTTCGTATCCTTTAAAATGGATTTCAGGAATTTCTCCCAAAACATAAAATATAGCGGAAGGATAAGTATCGCCGCTGAACTTTTATGAAAAAAAGAACTAATTCGTTTTCGGTAAATGGTATAATCCTTATACAACTCAACACTTGGTTTATTTGTGAATGTTAACACGGCGATGGAAACCTCAAAACCAATACGCTGCAAACTCTCAATCTCCTTCTCTACCCTATCATCGGTAGGGAATTCATTCTCTAAAACCATTAATACTCTCTTCATTCTATCCTTCCTTTAAAAACATGCTAATTTAGCCTTACTCCAACATATTAACAAATTGTAAGTTTTAATATTGCCATGTAAACCCTTAATCGCATAGATTTTTAAACTGCCTTTGAAAATATTAAACGGTAAAAAAACTACTTTTGTAAACAGAGCCTTGAATTTTTGAAGATTGAGATAAAAGTTTTTACCATCACTATTCAAATAAGATTATACCGATGTTTATTCATATTCTAACCTCAGAAAACGCCTATCATATTAACCTAATTCAATTTATTGAGCGGAATTTTTCGATTCAAGAACATGGCTTTATTTTTCGTTCAAAGAGGTTCACTAGGAGTAAATATAAAGAAACTACTTCAATTGAAAGTTGTCCAAATTATATTTCGTTGCTACGGTCAATTCCACAATTAATCCGTGCCCAAAAAATATATATTCACTACTTGCCCTATGGGCCTTCGCTCCCATTCTGGACTGTTTACTCCTTGTTTTCGAGTAAATTGGTTTGGGTTTACTGGGGTGGAGATATTTATGCATTTAAAGAAAAAAATAGGAACATAAAAAGTAGGTTTTATGAACTTTGCCGAAGAATTATAATCAAAAACCTAAAGAACATTTCTGGTTTCCTATACGAAGATTTTGAGGTAATTAAAAAAGTTTATCATACTAAGGCCAGCTATACTAAAATTATCTACCCACTACCCGTTGATTTCCTGATGCTTGAAAAGGCATTAATCGAGAGCCAACCTACAAAGAACACAGTAAAAACTATACTTGCAGGTAATTCAGCCGATCCCTCAAATAATCATATCGAGCTCTTTAAATCGCTCGAAGGGTTTAAAGATGAAAATATTGAAATAATCTGCCCCCTATCATATGGCCCTGACAAAGATTATACATCCCTTGTTATTAAAGAAGGCCAAAGGATTTTTGGGGATAAGTTTAAGCCATTGACTCAGTTCCTTAATACATCCGAATACAGTAAGATTTTGCTGCAAGTTGATGTTGCAATCATGAATCATAAACGTCAGCAAGGGCTTGGGAACCTAAGTTCTATTCTTTGGCTTGGTAAAAAAGTATTTGTTCGCAGCGATACAACATCATACAACTATTTTAAATCGGAGGGAATAACGGTTTTTGATACTCTAAATATTAAAAATCTCTCCTTCGAAAGTTTAATCGCTATTAATCCTGATGATGCCATTAAAAATAAAACCGTAGTTTTGAATGTTTTTTCCGAGAAGCATTATATCGAATTATGGAGTAACCTTTTTAGCCAGCAATGATAAACGTAACCAAAACATATCTCCCCTCACTTGAGAAGTATCAGGACTTTGTCCAACGAATATTTGAATCGGGCTGGTTAACCAATAATGGTGAGTTTACCCGTACGCTCGAAAAAAGACTGTCGGAATATCTTCAGGTTCCTTATGTTGTATTAGTTTCGAATGGTACGCTTGCACTACAAATAGCATATCGATTACTTGATGTTAAAAATCAAGCCATAACAACGCCGTTCTCATTCGTAGCAACTTCTAGTTCGCTGGTATGGGAGGGGATTCAACCCGTTTTTGCAGATATCGATTCTGAAAATTTCAACATTGACCCAAAAAATGTAGAGAAATTAATATCCCCGTTAACATCAGCCATAGTCGGAGTTCATGTTTTTGGGAATCCGTGTGATGATGAAGCATTAAGCACGATTTCAAAGGCTCATTCCATTCCAATAATTTACGATGCTGCCCATGCATTCGGGGTGAATTATAAAGGTAAATCAATTGCCGGATTGGGCGATATCTCAACGTTTAGCTTTCATGCCACCAAAATATTCCATACCATTGAGGGTGGAGCAATTATTGTTAAAGATAAAGCCACGTATGATAGGGCAAAGCTCTTAATCAACTTTGGAATTCCTGGTTACGACCAAATCTCCGAACTCGGAATTAATGCGAAAATGAATGAGTTCCAAGCAGCAATGGGTTTATGTATACTAGACGAGATTGACAATATTATCGAGAGCCGAAAAGTAGTATCTGATCGGTATACAGATGCTTTATCGCCAATAAATTCATTAACCCTTCAGCATTTTAATGCCAATGCAACCAATAATTACGCCTACTTCCCAGTGGTTTTTCAAAGTGAAAATATCTTGCTAAACGTGATAAAGGAGCTGAATAGGTTTGAAATTTCACCAAGAAGATATTTCTACCCCTCGCTTGAAAAATTGAACTACGTAAAGCCACAGGTTATGCCGATAGCAGATTCTATTTCACGAAGGGTGCTTTGCCTGCCTTTGTTTGGCGAGCTCGAATGGGGTGTTCAGAAAAAGATTATTGAGATAGTTAAGGGATTAGCATAGTACTATTTTCGTACCATCCTCATTGCTGGACTTCCAATATAAACACCTGGTTCAGTAATGTGCTTAACTACAACGGCACCCATTCCGAGTTTAACGTTGGCGGTTACTGTTAATTTTTCTCGTATCGAAGAATTTGCACCAACATATACGTTACTACCAATAATGCAATTACCGCCAATATTGCACCCTGGTGAAGCAGTAAAGAAATCACCAATATTACAATCGTGTCCGATTGTAGCATTGTAGTTTATATGTGCATGTTTACCTATTTTGATATCACAACTTACTACTGCTCCTGGAGCAACAATAGAGCCTTCAGCAATTTCAGTGAGTTTTGAAACAAACGCCCTTGGATGAATTAAGGTTAGAAAACGAGTGTCAGCAGGTAATCTCTCAATGATATTTTTTCTGTCACTCGATTCTCCAACGGCAACTATAACTTCATAATTTTGATATGAGAATTCTGAATACGGAACCACAGGGATATTAAGGATTGTTTTCTGGCTGTAGTAATTATCATCGACAACAAACACTGCTAAATCTTCAATTTTATAGTTGGAGCCTGATATATAGTCCATCAGATAGCACATGGTTTCTTTACCGAAACCACCTGATCCAAAAATAGCAATTTTGTTATCGAATTTTATCATCGCGTTGAAATGATAATGTATAAAAAACCCCGGTAAACCGGGGTTCGACTTAACTTATGATTATGCGTTAATAAGCTCTTTATACTGCTCAGGGCTCAAAAGTTCATTTAGCTGAGCAGGATTGGTCATCTTTATCTTAACCATCCAGCCATCACCATATGGATCTTTGTTTACTACATCAGGAGTTTCAGTAAGTTTAGGATTAATCTCAATGATTTCGCCGGCAATTGGCATAAACATATCCGAAACAGTTTTAACTGCTTCAATCGTGCCAAATACTTCCTCTTTATCAAGGGTCTCACCAAGTGTTTCAATCTCGATAAAAACAACATCACCAAGTTGGCCTTGAGCAAAATCAGTAACACCAACTACTGCATTACTACCATCTACCTTAATCCACTCGTGATCCTTTGTGTACTTTAAATTAGCGGGAACGTTCATGATTATAATTTTTTTAATTGTTAACTTTTAGTTTTGCGATTCAAAATTACTTTATTTTTATAAAACCTTAATTACGATTCTATTATTATTTTATTATCCTTAACAACATCTTGATACTTAAACAAGAAAAATTAAACCTCAGGTTATATCATTGTAAAGCGTAAGCTAAAACCAAAGCTGTTATTGGTTGTTGGGAACGATTGACCCGAAACAATTGGTTTTGTTCTTGCCCAATCAAAAAATGCTCGAAGTGTAACCTGAGTGCTAATAATGTAATCGGCTGATGCTTTAAGAGAAGTAGTAATCATCCCCGATTGTGGAATGGTAACCTTTTCAACAAGTTTATATAGCGTAGTTTCATTCTTACGAATTGAAAGATCTAACCTTAAACGAAGATCGCTTTTAAGTGTTCGCTGCTTACCATCCTGCGGTCCGAAGATAATAGGTAAGTTCTCGAATCGATATCCTCCTCCAATAACCCACTCTAAACTATTAGTTTGGGAAAGCTGATTGTTGGAAAAACTCATTGCCAAAGATCGGCTACTCTTAACCTCAAATCGAGTAGTAAGACTATTAATCCAGTTCATATCTAGACCAATTAATGGGATAAACTGCTCCAGAATAGATACGTTCGAAATCTCTCTTTTTGAAATATAATCGCCTATTGAATTACTAACCCAGCTAAATCCGTCCTCTCCCTCTTTGTAGTCCATATTTGCCGAATAAGCACCAATTGTATAGACTGAACGATAACCATGTGTGAGCGTAAAGGTTCGTAAAAAACTTTTAAATGGTTTTAGCTTGGCCAATCCGTCGTAAGTAAGTTGCCAGTTGGGCATTGGAATAAGCGGAAAGTTATCCAATGGAACATTATTTGGAGAATAATTTGAATATGCCGCAAGGAACGAAGGGATAAGAACCTCCTGCGACAATCCGCTATAGCCTACGGGGAATGTAGGTTGGTTGACGTAACCAGGTGTTCTTAATCCTGCTAATCGATTAGCAACTGTTAAACGTGATTGCCTAAATCTATTAAATACTTTTGCAGAAGACTTAAATGCTGACCCAGCGCTAATTATACTGAGACTATAATTTCCGTTAATTAAAGGGTAAGAACTACTATATTCGCCAAAGCCATTTGCCCTATAATTTTGATTGCGATTCCTCGAATAACTGCGAAGTGCATTTATCTCAACCTTTAGGTTTGGAAATGGCTCAAAGAGCGTTCTAAATGTGATCGATTCGTTTGATGTAAGAACAAATGGGTTATTAAATGTTGTATCCTTTGTTAGCCATCCATTCTCAATTGCATACCATGCAAAACTAGGATCTTGCCAACCCGATATAAATGCGAAACCTGGAGCCGTTACACCATTCACATCATTTAATCCCAAGTACTTTGTTGTAGGCTTATAACCAGGAAGTATACTTCCTTTGTTATCGGATAAGGATAACGAGGCACTCTTAAAACCCATTAAAATTCTTAATGTGCTTTCCGCAATTATTTTAAAGGGGTTGTTTTTTACTGGGACTTTCCCCTCTACTATAACTTTAATGTTCTCATAATCCTTATCGGCCTTAATTGTAATGCGTTCATCGCTTTTAACCTCCATTTTAACCTTAATTTCTGCCCCCTTATCGGTAAACACTTTTACGGTTACAACTTCGGTTTTAAGCTTATGATAAATCGATTTTGGTGAATTCGCTTTTAATTTTATTTCAGCCTCCTCAAATTTTACAGTATTCATAACCTGCTTTGGAGGAGTTCCACGAGCCATCTGATCGAACTTTTGGCTTAATTGCTTTAGATAGTTTGATTTGTTATAAAGACTCTGCAAATTCAACTGACCCGTGAGTTGAATCATATTCGAATTCTGAATAGTATTTCCAGGATCAAACCGTGAAGTATCCGCTAATATTGGGCCACCAGTCCATCTGTAACTACCCGAATACTTTGCCGAAAGGGCTGTCCAGTCTAATATTGGAATTTTATTTATAGGTACATTATAGGTTAAATTGAACTGATGATTATACTCCTTATTCCTTCCAAAATTTAGGATGTTATGCAAAACTGAATCCCTCCAATGGTTGTAGGAGTCTTTATATTTTCGATCGACAACACCAAGGGGTTCATCGATTACCGCTACATTATTCGCGTTAAAATCAAATTTGAGCGATTGCGATAAATCCCAGTTTAGTGAGTATACCCTATTCCACATAAAGTCCTTTGAATAGGTAGGATCGAATTGAATACTTGTGTTACTGACATTCCTTAGCTGTTGTTCAAAGTAATTTCGGGTTAAATCGGTTCTAAACGAGAATTGTGAGGGTATTGGGTTAAAGTTAAAATCCTTTATCAGCTTAAAGTATTTCGAGTTGAAAAGCTTTGTTTTTCTTAATGGATATATCGGTTTAGATTTTGGATTGTAGTTATAGGTCAACGCGCCCCTTATCTCACGTTTAATTCTATGATCTGTTTTGATATTTCGCGAAAAATCTTCGTTGTACGAATAGCTCGCCGAGAAGTTAGAGAGGGCTAGAGGCCACTGCTTCGCATTCAACCTATCAATTTTAACATTTGTAAAGTTTATGCTTTTACTCCGGGTATAATCTTGAGCAACTTTTTTTATAGAATCTCGATCTGATTTTGACGCTGCATTTTTTATTGCTGTCCGTAAGGGAATATCCGGATCTAACGGATTGTACTCTGGATTTGAGAATGATTCGCTATATCCTAAGTAAAGAGGAATTTTTATACCCGCTTTGGCTGGGAAAAACTTACCCATTTCAAGAGTGGTAATTAAATTGTACTGATAGAAATCTTCGGATGTTCGTTCACTTACCTTCGATTCAATTGACCCAAAGCCAGGTTTACTCGTTGAGCCAGTAACTGAAACCATTCCGAAATCTGCAAGTTTAGCCGCAAGCCGTCCATTTGCAGCCCATCCATTCTCATTCGTAGTATTGGAAACCCTTAGCTCATTCACCCATACAATAACAGATTTTGATTGCCCATTACTATTGGGATCACTCGATTTTCCGGGATTTCTAACTCCTATCATAATCACCTTTACTTCACTTAAGCTTGGATTGCCCCTCACTTTAACTTTATTATCGCCATCGGGTTTTACGTAAACCGTACTCATATTTATATTTGAGCCCGGCTTGCTTACTTCAGCATTTCGAGCAAGTTTAGCATTGGTAAGCAGTTCTAAATCTACATTTAAAAGATTTTCACGTGGCCATACTATTTGTCTATCGGCTTCGCTTTTATTACTGTAATTTCCACTGCTCTTAACCGGTGTTATTTTAAGCGGAACCTCGTATTCATAATAATTATCGGTATTATCAGTACCTAATCGAAGAAAAACAGTTACCTCATTGTCATTAATAGGAAAACCCGGAATGGCCTCAGCATGCACATCCATTTTTAGTTTCCGGTATTTTCTTATATCATAGTTAATGTTCTTATAGGCTGCTCTTGCGTCGCCATCAGCAAGATCGGTTATTTTTAGCTCCATCGATTGCTCGTTCTGCTCAACCGTTTGGCTCTGCGAGGGGTCGGTTGACCTGCTTAGTTTAGGAGGCATCACATAGCTTATAGGTGTTCTGGAACTATTATCCTCAAGGTTAACCGATGAAATATTCAAGATACCATTGGAAAGGTCGGTGCCGGGTACTCCTTCTTGGCCTTCAATCATCGGCTCTTCGTGTTTTTTCCATTCGTCGCGAACAAACTGTAGCTTGGCAAACCGAAGGTTCAGCGTATCCTCAAATCCCTTTAGGAACATCCTTACTGTAGTGATATTGTTCAAACCGGGATCGCCAATTTCGAGTTGAGGCTTATCTATGGGGATTTTAAACTGAAACCAACTCACCTTCTGCTTTGACCCATCAGGCATTGTAGCAGTG